>JBFGHG010000161.1:0-6665 GCA_041578395.1 Acidobacteriota bacterium | reverse complement strand
TGATCGACGGGGCCTTCGACCGCAGCGCCGCCATGAACCCAGGCCTGGCCGACGGTGTAGTGCTAGCGGTGGGCTCGGCGGATCAGCAGGACGTCGCCGGTGTGGCGCGCCGGGCCGGCCTCTACGCCCGCCGCTTCTCGATTCCGGTGTGGCGGGGAGTGGGGGAGGTTCATGAGCGGCTGTCGTTGCACGACGAGGATCTTCCGGGGGTCAGCCGCATCGTGCTGCTTCCCGACCCGGCCGGCTGTTTTCTGTCCGAAGCAGGCTGGCGGGAACTCGAGGCTCGGGGCGTGGGCGTCTTCGTCCGCGAAAGAACCCGGCTCGAGGCCGTCTTCGTCAGTTCGTTCCGGCCGCACTCGAGGCCGCTGCCGGCCTTGCAACTCGTGACGGCGGTCGCGGCGAAGTTTCCCGGCGTCCCGGTGTTCGACCTGATGCTCGGGAAGGCAGATCGATGAGCAAACTTCCGTCCGCGCTCAGGCGATCCGCCATGGATCCTCCGGCGGCTGGTCCCCTAGCTGAGCAGCCTCGAGGAATTCGATTTCCTCTTCAGACAGCGGTTCGGTCTCGGAGAGGACCTTCAGGAAAGCCCCGCCCGTCTTGCCGGAGTCGGGCCAGACGGCGCGCTGGATGACCTGAGAAAACGACTCACGCGGGGTTCTTCGAGCCTCGACGAGGCGGCGGTAGGCTTCCATGTCTATCGAGATCGTCTTCCTGGCCATCCCAGCAACAGTACACAGATTACCGAGAGCGCTCAATTGATCCCAGGGCGGATTCCGCCCGATAATCCGCTGGATGCTGGAGATTCGGGTGGAGCAGCGAACCCTGGACGAGTGCCGCGCCCTCGCGCAGCGGATTGCCTCGCAGGTCCAGCACGAGACTTCCCGCTACACCACGGTGAGCATCGAACGGACCATCCTGCGCCTGCTCGGGGTGGAGGAGGCGGACTCGGCCGAAGTTCCCCTGGTCAACCGGGTGGTGGATCGGATCGGCCTCCCGCAACTGAGCCGCGGAGTCCTCTACTGGGTCGGCAACCTGATGGCGGGACGCGGCCTCGACTTCCGGCCCGCCGTGCAACTCCTGATCGAACGCGGCGTCCCCGCCGACCTCGCCGAACACCCCCGCTGGCGCGAAGCGCTCGAACCCGAGGTGAAGCGCGCCACCGAGCGGATCCTCGCCCGCAAGCGCGAGCGCGACGCCCTGCTGGAACGGCTCCCGGCCGGCGACCTTCCCTGGTTCTACTGCATCGTCGCCACCGGCAACATCCACGAAGACGTCGTGCAGGCCCAGGCGGCCGCCCGCCAGGGCGCGCAGGTGATCGCCGTGATCCGGTCCACCGCGCAGAGCCTGCTCGACTACGTCCCCCACGGCCCCACCACGGAAGGCTATGCCGGGACCTTCGCCACCCAGGCCAACTTCCGCATCATGCGCCAGGCGCTGGACGAGGTCGGCGAACAGCTGGGCCGCTACGTGATGCTGTGCAACTACTGCTCGGGGCTGTGCATGCCGGAGATCGCGGCGCTGGGAGCGCTGGAACGGCTGGACATGATGCTCAACGACGCCCTGTACGGCGTCATCTTCCGCGACATCAACATGCTGCGCACGCTCACCGACCAGTTCTTCTCGCGCCGCATCAACGGGCTGGCGGGGATCATCATCAACACCGGTGAAGACAACTACCTGAAGACCGACGACGGCCTGGAGGCGGCCCACACCGTGCTGGCTTCGCAGTTCGTCAACGAGCAGCTGGCGCGCCTGAGCGGCGTCCCCGAGTCGCAGACCGGGATCGGCCACGCCTTCGAGCTGGACCCCGAAATCGAGGACGGCTTCCTCTACGAACTGGCACAGGCGCTGCTGGTCCGGCGCGCGTTTCCCCGCGCTCCCCTCAAGTACATGCCGCCCACCCGTTACAAAACCGGGGACGTCTTCCAGGGACACCTGCAGGACGGACTCTTCAACCTGGTATCGCTGCTCTCGGGCCAGCACATCCAGCTCTTGGGCATGCTCTCGGAGGCAGTCGGGACTCCCGGCCTGCACGACCGCTATCTGGCGCTCACAAACGCCCGCTACATCGCCAACAACTGCCGGCACCTGGCCGAGGAGCTGGTCGTGCGGGAAGGAGGCCGGCTCGAGCGCCGCGCCGCCGAAGTCCTGGGTCGCTGCTGCGAGCTGCTCGAGGAGATCGCCTCCGACTCTCTCTTTTCGGCCCTGTCGCGCGGGGTCTTCGCCGGCATCCCGCGCAGTCGCGAGGAAGGCCGCGGGCTGGAGGGCGTGGTGCCCAGGGACCCGCAGTACTACAATCCCTTCGAGGAGTCCCGTGCAGGTTGATCCGACTCGTGTCCGGCCCTACTACGACACGCTGGGAGACGGCGTCATCCAGCTCAGTTTCACGCTCCCGCTCGAGGCGGGCGCCCAGGCGGATCAGGCCGCCCTGTCCATGCTGCGGCGCATGAACCTGACCGACGTGACGCTGGCCGAGAAAAAGGCGATCGCGCCCGGCTTCAGCTTCTACGTGGCCTATGCCCGGACCGGCTTCTCGGTCGACGCCACGCAATGGTCCGAGCCGGAGCTGGCGGTGCTCACCGAGCGGGAGACCGTCGAGCTGGCCCGGAAGCACTTCCAGCGGAAGCTGGTGCTGTTGGGGGCCACGCTGGAAAGCGACGCACACACCGTGGGGCTGGACGCCATTTTCAACCCCAAGGGATTCGCCGGCCGTCACGGCCTGGAGCACTACCCCTGCTTCCGGGCCTTCAACCTGGGGGCGCAGGTCGGCTTCCGCAGGCTGATCGAGGTGGTGCGCCGGGAGAAGGCGGACGCGGTTTTGATCTCCCAGACCATCACCCAGAAAGGGCTCCACCTGAAGAACCTGACGGCGATGGCCGACCTGCTCGAGGCCGAAGGCCTGCGCAGCGGGCTGGTGCTGATCGTGGGCGGTCCGCGCATGACGCCCGAACTGGCCAAGGAACTGGGATACGACGCCGGCTTCGGTCGGGGCACGACCCCCGAGCAGGTGGCGGCCTTCGTCGTCGCCGAAGCAGTACGGAGGCAGAATGAGCAGTGAACCGACCTCGTTGATCCGGGTGCGGATGGGCTCCCAGGACGCCCACTACGAAGGCGAGCTGGTCGACGGAGCCCGCCTGCTCCAGCTGTTCGGCGACGCCGCCACCGAGCTGTTGATCCGGGGTGACGGCGTGGAGGGGTTGTTTCGGGCCTACAGCGAGGTGGAGTTCCTGGCCCCGGTGCGGGCCGGCGATTACGTCGAGGCGGAGGCGCGTCTGGTGGGGCGCGGCCGGACCTCGCGGCAGATGGAGTTCGAGGCGCGCAAGGTGATCAGCGGCAAGCGGGTGCTCGATCCTCCGGTGGTGGCGGCCCGGGCGCGCGGCACCTGCGTGGCCCGGGACCTGTGAGGGAGGCGGCGATGGAACCGGTGATCGTCACGGCGGCGCTCAACGGCGCGGAAGTCACGCTCGAGCAGTGTCCGCACCTGCCGGTGACCCCGGAGCAGATCGCCGAGGAGGCGCGGCGGGCCCGGGAGGCGGGCGCGTCCATCGTACACGTGCACGGACGCCGTCCCGACGGGACTCCGACTCAGGACCGGGACACTTACCGCCGGATCCTGGAGGCCATCCGTGCCCGCAGCGACGTACTGGTGCAGTTCTCCACCGGCGGCGCGTTGGGGATGTCCGACGCCGAGCGGATCGAGGCCCTGGACCTGCGGCCGGAGATCGCCACGCTGACGCTGGGGAGCGTCAATTTCGGCCGCGACGTGTTCCTGAACTCCCTGCCCACGGTGCTCTCCTTCGTCGAGCTGTTCAACCGTCACCGGGTGCCGGCCGAACTCGAGATCTTCGACGCGGGCATGCTGGGTACCGCGCGCTACCTGGCTGCGAAGCAACTGCTCGACGTGCCCTGCTACTTCGACTTCGTGCTGGGCGTGCCGGGCGGGATCGAGGCTTCGCTGAAGAATCTCCTGTTCTTGCGGGACTCGCTGCCCGTCGACCGGCCCTGGTCGGTGGCGGCTGTGGGTCGCCATCAGCTGCCGATGGCGGCGGCCGCGCTGCTGGAAGGTGGGCACGTGCGGGTCGGCTTCGAGGACAACATCTACTACCGGCGGGGCGAGCCGGCTACCAGCAACGCCCAGCTGGTGGAACGGGTTGTTCGCCTGGCGCGGGAGCTGGAGCGTCCGGTGGCCGGACCCGAGGAGGCTCGGCGAATTCTGGGGTTGTGAGTGGCCCTACCGCCCCAGCGTCCCGTGCGTCGGCTCGCCGCGCCGCAACGTAGCCGCTGCGTCAAGGTCGAGCCATCGGGCGGGCTCCAGAGCGTGCGGGTCGCCGTCCAGAATCACCAGGTCGGCGGGCTCTCCAGCCGCCAGGGAGCGGTGCCGGGGGGGGCCGCCGCCGGCCGGGTGAAGAGTGGTGAGCAGCTCCAGCGCCCGGCCCCGATTCAGCCTCTCTCCCGGGTGCCAGCCGCCGGCCGGCCGGCCCTGGTCGTTTTGCCGGGTGGCGGCGGCATAGGCGGTGTACAGGGGCGGGAGCAGCCCGGCGAAGTAGTCCGAACCGCCCGCCAGCCGGGCGCCCATTCCCGACAGGGTTCCCCAGGCGTAGACGCGGGCACTCGCTTCGGGCCCGACCCGGGCGTCCTCCATGGTCTGGCCGGCCGCGTCGGGGAAGACGAAGTTGGGCTGAATCGAGAGCACCACTCCCAACGCGGCGGCGCGCTCCTGGTCCCCCTGCGAGGCGTAGGAGAAGTGTTCGACCCGCAGCCGGCCCGGGTCCAGCTCGGGACGTGACTCCAGCAGGCGTCCGTAGGCGTCCAGAGCCGAGACGACGGCGGCATCCCCGATGGCGTGCGTGGCCACGTCCAGACCTGCGTCCAGGGCCCGCGCGGCCCACTGCTCGATGGCGGCCGCGTCCATGCGGGCCACGCCGCGGGTGGCCGGGTCGTCGGAGAAGGGGTGCGAAAGCCAGGCGCCCCGGCTGCCCATGGCCCCGTCCGCGAACAGTTTCAGGTGCGTGATCCGGAGCCGCGGAGACGCTGCGCGGTACTGCCCCGGGTCGGCCAGGATGGCCTCGGCGAACCGGCTCGGCGCCGGAACCATCAGGGCGACGTCGACCGGCAGCGGCTCCCGCCGGTCCAGCTCCCGCAGGATTTCCCAGATCCGCTCGAGGTCTTCGTCGAGCCCGACGACGCCCGGCGGCGCCAGGAAACCGGCGTCGAACACCTGCGTGAACCCGGCCTCCGCCAGGGCTGCTGCGGCGGCCCGAAACGCTTCCTCGATCGTTGCGGCTGGGAGTTCGGGGAGCAGGGCCAGGATCCGCTCGTTGGCGCGCTCCAGCAGGACGCCGGCCGGCTCGCCGTCGTCGAATCTGAGGATGCGGCCTCCGGCGGGGTCCTCCGTCTCCGCGCCAATCCCCGCCCGTTCCAGGGCCAGCCGGTTGGCCCAGCCCGCGTGGCCGTCGACGCGGGTCAGGAACACGGGGTGATCGGGCGCCGCCTCGGTCAGCAGCCGGTGGTCGGGCAGGGAAGCAGATCCCCAAACTCCCTGGCTCCAGCCCTTCCCCAGGATCCACTGGCCCGCGGGAGTACGGGCCGCCCGCCGACGCACGGCTTCGCCGATCTGCTCCTGCGTCAGGCCCGAGAGGTCGAGGTAGAGGGCCTGGTCCCGCTGTGCGTTGAGCCGGCTCAGGCCGACGTTGAGCAGGTGCACGTGGTGGTCGACGAAGGAGGGCAGAGCGGTTCGGCCCTGGAGGTCGACGACCCGGGCGCCGGGCAGCTGGGCGCGGACCTCCTCGAGCGTTCCGCGGGCGGCGATCCGTCCCTCCACGATCCCCAGCGCCGTGGCGCCCGAGCCGGCGATTCGGAGGTTGGAGAGGACGGAGCCGGGGCCGGCCTCGCTCCCACAAGCCGCGGCCATCATCAGCGCGGCGGCCGCAAGCAGGACGCTGCGCCGCCCGCCATGCCGGGACGGCGGGCGTGGCCTGCCACAACCCTTCCCATCTGGCCTAAATCTTTGAAATAGAGATACTTGCCCCACAGGTCCCGTTCTGGCACAGCAACTGCTTTTCGTCAAGCACAGGAGGTTCGAAATCATGAAACGTGCTTTGATTCTGCTGATTTGGACGAGTTTTCTGTCGCCGTTGTGGGCCGACGAGCCGGTCAAGGGGTCGGGAAGGGCCTTCTTCGGCGTGGCCAGCTTCACCGACGAGGCGGCCGAGCCGCTGCTGCACGTGGGAGGCGGCGGCGAAGGCCAGATCGCCGGAAAGCTGGGCGTGACGGCCGATCTGGGCTACCTGGCGGCGCTGGACGGGCTCTCGGGCGGCATTGGAGTCTTCTCTCCCGGTCTGATCTATCACTTCGGCGAGCGCGACCGCACCATGCCGTTCGCCAACGGCGGCTACACCCTGCTGTTTCGCGAAGACACCCTCAATTACTTCTTCGCGGGCGCGGGCCTGGACCACTGGTTCTCGCAGCGGACCGGCTTGCGCGTGGAGTTCCGAGTCCACGGCGGCGACCTCGGCCTGGTGGAAGGACGCTTCTCGTTCCTGTTCCGGTGAGATGGCACGACCTTCCAGGCCGGGATGTGCGATGATGCCGGCATTCTGGAAAGGACGGAAAACAACGAGATGTCCAACTTCACACCGCGCCGGGTCGTCACCGGCCATGACGCT
>JBFGHG010000160.1:0-6697 GCA_041578395.1 Acidobacteriota bacterium | reverse complement strand
GACTCGTCGCGGATGCGGCGGGCCACGGCGTCCGACCGGGTGCGTTTGAGCAGCTGCTTGGTCATACGCACCGAGGACTCCGGCTGGGCCGCCACCTTGCGCGCCATCTCCTCGGCCGCCGTCAGGGCTTTGTCGTCGGGGACCACCCGGTTGACCAGCTGCAGCTCGCGGGCGGTGTGGGCGTCGAACGGCTCGCCCAGCAGGAGCAGCTCGGAAGCCCGCTGGTGGCTCATGGTCAGGGGGAGCAGCAGGCTGGAGGCCGCTTCCGGCAGCAGGCCCAGGTTGACGAAGGGCAGCCGGAAGCGCGCGCTTTCCCCCGCCACCACCAGGTCGCAGTGCAGCAGCACCGTGGTCCCGATGCCCACGGCCGGCCCCAGCACGGCCGCCACCAGGGGCTTGGCGGCCCGGCTGACGGTGGCCAGGAAACGCAGGACGGGAGACGATTCGTCGGCGGGGGGTGACTGCAGGAAGTCCTCCAGGTCGTTGCCCGCCGTGAAGCAACCTCCCGTCCCGGTCAGCAGGAGGGCCCGCACCTCCGCGTCCTCCTCGGCCGCCAGCAGCGCCTCGGTCATCGCCTCGTACATGGCGTGGGTGATGGCGTTCTTCTTCTCCGGCCTCTCCAGCAGGATCACCTCCACGGCGCCGCGCCGCTCCACTCGCACGTGTTCGCTCATGTCGTTTCCTTCCCGTCGTCAAAGGCCCAGTTCGCGGGCGATCAGGTTCTTCTGGATCTCGGAGGTGCCGGAGTAGATACGGGCGCCGACGGCGTCGCGCAGGTCCCGCTCGAAGTGGTACTCGGCGGTGTAGCCGTAGCCGCCGTGGATCTGAATGGCGTCCAGGGAGTTCCGCACGAAGCACTCGCTCAGGTGCAGCTTGGCCAGGGCCGTCTCGACGGCCGCCTCGCGTCCCTGGCCCCGCAGCCAGGCCGCCTGGTAGAGCAGCAGCCGGGCCGTCTCCAGCCGCAGTTTCATCCCGGCGATCCGGTGGCTGACCGACTGGAACTTGCCGATCGCCTGGCCGAACTGCTTCCGCTGGGCCGCGTAGGCGACGCATTCGTCCAGCTGGCGCTGCATCGTGCCCACCGTGCTGGCCAGGATGTAGGCCCGCTCCCAGCCCATGGCGTAGTGGAAGACCGACGCGCCTCCGCCGGTCCGCCCCAGCCGGGCCTCCTCGGGCACCCGGCAGTCCTGCAGGAAGACTTCCGCCATGGGCGCGCTGCGCAAGCCCATCTTGTGCAAGGGCGGACCAAGCTGGACGCCGGGGACGTCGCGCTCGATCAGGAAGGGGGTGATCCCCAGCACGCCCTGCTCCGGGTCGGTGGTGGCGAAGACCAGGAAGAGGTCGGCCACCGGGGCGTTGCTGACGAAGGTCTTGGAGCCCTCCAGCAGGAACCCGCTGCCGTCGCGCCGCGCCCGGGTCTTCAGGCTGAAGGCGTCCGACCCGGACTCCGGCTCGCTCATGCCGTGGGCGGCCACCAGCTCGCCGTTCACCAGCGGGGGCAGGTACTTCCGCTTCTGCTCCGGCGTGCCGAACTCGAGCAGCGGAATCTGGAC
Organism: Acidobacteriota bacterium; assembly: GCA_041578395.1. Lineage (GTDB taxonomy): Bacteria > Acidobacteriota > UBA6911 > RPQK01 > JANQFM01 > JBFGHG01. The sequence continues at coordinate 5,144 of JBFGHG010000160.1, read as the reverse complement.
GCTCCACATCTGGGCGTTGAGGCCGAACAGCAGTCCGTTGTCGCGGCAGCCATAGCCCAGGCCTTCGAGCGCCAGCACGAAGCTGAGGGGGTCGCGGGCCGTCCCGCCAAATTCTTCGGGCATGGGCAGACCCTGCACCCCGAAGCGGGCGCACTCGCGCCACAGCCGGCGCGAGAACTCTCCCTGGCGGTCCCGCTCGAGCAGATCGTCGCGGTCCCCAAGGCGGTCGGCGGCGAAGCGCCGTGCGGCGTCCCGTAGCTCCTGCTGCTCCTCGCTCAGCGAAAAATCCATGGCGTCCTTCTCCGGGGCGGGGCGCTGCATCAGCCCCGCGTTATCACTATCATGAAAAGCGCGAACCGGGTGGAGGCGGATGCAGTCGGAACGGAACACGGGCGGGAATCTCAGCTACTGGTGGGCCCACGTGTTTCTGCTCTGGGGCCTGGCGGTGGCGCAGCCGATCTACGACCTGCTGGGCCGCTACCCCGAGTTCTTCGTGGCCCGTCAGACGGTCCCGCTGGAGCTCTACCTGCTGGCGCTGGTCGTCAGCATCATGGTCCCGGCGCTGGCGGCGCTGGCTCTGCTGACCCTGCGGCTGCTCTGGGCACGAGGCTTTCCTGTCGCCCTGAAGGCGGTGCTGGCAGTGCTGGCCACCGCCGTGCTGCTGCCGATCGTGGGCCGCCTTCCCCTTCCCGCCCCGGCGGTGGCGGCTCTGGCCGCGGCGGGCGGAGTCGGGGCGGCGCTGGCCTACTGCAAGGCATCGGCAGTCCGCCTCTTCCTCTCGTTTCTGTCGCCGGCGGTACTGATCTTCCCTCTCTACTTCCTCTTCGCCACGCCGGTGCAGAAGCTGGCGGTCCCCTCGAACGACGTCTTCCGGGCGGTCGAGCGCGCGGCGCCCGACGGCGGCCTCCCTTCGATCGTGATGATCGTCTTCGACGAGCTGGCGCTGGACACACTGCTGGACGGGCAGGGACGGGTCGACGAGCAGCGCTTCCCCAACTTCGCGCGCCTGGCCGCCCGGTCGACCTGGTTTCGCAACGCCACCACGGTGGCCGAAGCCACCCACCAGGCGGTGCCGGCGATCGCCACCGGACTCTACCCGGAAGGGAACAAGCTGGGGAACAGCCGGGATTATCCCGACAGCCTCTTCACCTGGCTGGCGCCCACCCACCGGCTGGCGGTGTTCGAATCGATCACCCAGCTGTGTCCGGTCCAGCTGTGTGAGCCGCGGGTACGGACGCCCTGGCGCGTGCGGGCCCAGCTGCTGACCGAAGACCTGCTGATCCTGTACGGGCACCTGATCCTTCCCCGTCCCTGGACGGGCTGGCTGCCGGCGGTCGATCACGGCTGGGGGAACTTCCGCCGCGACGACTGGCAGCTGGAGCGGAGCCGCGCTTTTTACGGCACGTCCCTGGGGTTCGAGCAGCTGCTGGAGGAGATCGGGCAGCGGGGCGGCGAGCCGACCCTGTACTTCTTCCACACCGCCCTGCCGCATTTCCCCTGGGTCTTCCTCCCCTCCGGCCGGCGCTATTCGTGGCAAAGCCTGGCGGAGGTCTTCCTGCGGCGGGGCAGTTGGAGCCCCGATCCGTTGGTGGTCGCCTATGCCTTTCAGCGCTACCTGCTGCAGTTGGGGTTCACCGACCGGCAGCTGGGCCGGCTGCTGGACGGCCTCGAGGCCTCGGGCCGGGACCGGGACACGCTGCTGGTGGTGATGGCCGACCACGGGGTCTCGTTCGTGCCGGGAGGCCCCCGGCGCCGCGCCGCCTCGAAAAACGTGCAGGAGGTGATGCGGGTCCCGCTCTTCGTGCGTGCCCCGGGGCTGGAGCCCGGCCGGGTGAGCGAACTGAACGCCGAAACCGTGGACCTGCTGCCGACTCTCTCCGAACTGCTGCAGCTTCCCCTACCCTGGCAGCCGGACGGGCGGACGCTGCTGGGACGCGAAGCGGACAAGCCGCACAAGCGGCTCTACAAGCAGAGCGTGCCGACCCCCTTCCTCTTCGCCGCCGACCTCCGCACCCGTTTCGGAAGTTCGGCCTGCGTCGACGGCCGCCTGCTGCTCTCCTCCCCCGGCGAGATCGTCGGTTCGGTGGACAGCGTGACGTTCGAGGGCGAGAAGGTGGTCCTGTCGGGTTTTTCGGCCGACCTCGTCGAGTCCCAGCCGGCGGACCGGGTGCTGGTCTTCGTCGACGGAGTGCTGGTCCACTCTGGCGGGACGGGGCTTCTCCGGAAGGACGTGGTCACCTTTTTCGACAACCCCCGGCTGTTGGAGTCGGGCTTCCGCCACGAGGTGCCGCGCAGCCTGTTCGAAGCCCGGCCCAATCCGCGGGTGCGCTTCTTCGGAGTTCGCGGCTCCTCGCTCTCCGAGCTGCGCTACCAGGACGGCTATCCGTGGCAGGAGGCGGGCCCGGAGCCGGGAAACGGTCCTGCGAGTCCCCGGGACTGCGGGCCGGACGCGTCCGGCTACCTGATCGAACGGGCCGCCCTGGAGGCCGGGACGCCGGCCGCGGAAAGCGAATTCCAGCAGGACCTGCGCCGCCGCGCCTTGGCGGCGGGAGGTGACCTGGTGATGCGGCCGCAGCGAGGGTCGCGGTGGCTGGGAGTCCCCCTGGCCCAGGTCCCCGACGCCCGTCCGGCGGCCGCCCGCCTGCGCTTTCCCAACCTCTACGAGAGCGTCAATCCGGAGGGGGGATTCGTGCCGGCCGAGGTGGACGCCGTGCTGGAAGACGGCGGCGATACGGTGGTGCTGGTGGCCCTCAACGGGATCGTCCGCGCCGCCGCCCGGCCCTTCCGGTTCGACGGTCAGTGGCGGATCCTGGCGCTGGTCGCGGAGCAGCACTTCCAGGACGGGGAAAATCGCGTGGAGTTCGCGAGGCTCGATTGAAGCGGGCGACGAGTCACTGCGCGCGAAAGCGGGAGGCGGCCTTTTCCACCGCCTGGCGCAGGTCCTTCCAGGCGTCCTCGACCCCCGGCTTGAGGTCCTGCCAGGCCTCGCTCGAGGACTCCTTCAGCTCGGAGAAGCGCCGGGAAGCCACTTCGCGTTTCTCTCCCAGCTCCTGGGCAAGGACCTGGTAGCCTCCCTGGGCCTTCCGTTCGACGCGCGACAGCAGGCCGTCGATCTTGCCGCTCCACTCGTCGAACTGCTTCTGCATCCGCTCCTGATAGCTGGACTTGCTTTCCATCTCGACTCCCTCGGGCAAACCGGCCTCCATCCGGCAATGCAGCACCGTCACGGCACTCCCGGACAGCAGCACCCGGTCCCCGCGCACCTCGACGCTGACGCGCCCTCCCCGGCGCGAGGCCTGGTAGCCCGTCAGCCGCGTCCGCCCCAGCCGCTCGGCCCAGTACGGAGCCAGGCAGCAGTGGGCCGAACCGGTCACCGGATCCTCGTTCACGCCGGCGGCCGGAGCGAAGAAGCGGGAAACGAAGTCGTACTCCCCGCCGGGCGAGGCCGCCGTGACCATCACGCCCCGGCACTCGATCCGCCTGAGCGCGCTCAGATCGGGATCGAGCGATTCCACCTGCCCCGGACTCTCCACCTCCACCAGGTAGTCGAAGCGGTTCTTCCCCAGGTTGCGGGCCTCGGCGCCCAGGGCCTCCAGAAGACCCGGCGGCGCTTCGCACGGCGCGGGAGGCTCGCTGGGGAAGTCCATCTCGATCCGCCCCTCCTCGAGCCGTGCCGTCAGCAGCCCGCTGCGGGTGTGAAAGCGTGCCTCCCGGTCCGCGGCAAGCCGCCCCGTCTCCCACAAGACGTGGGCGCTGGCCAGGGTGGCATGCCCGCACAAGTCGACCTCCACGCCGGGGGTGAACCAGCGCAGCCGGAATTCGCCGTCGTGAGGAACCAGAAACGCCGTCTCCGACAGGTTCATCTCGCCGGCCACCTGCTGCAGCCACTCGTCGGGCGGGTAATGAGCCAGCAGGCACACGCCGGCGGGGTTGCCCTGGAAGGGCCGCTCCGCAAAGGCGTCCACCTGGTAGATCGTCAGCGCCATTCTGCCTCGATTATAGTCAATTCTCCGCAGGCGGGAGCCGGAACACCCGCCTGTGAAACCCGGGCCGGGTCGTGGGCCGGCCTTCCAGGCCGACGTCCGGAATCACGGGCAGGATGCCCGTCCCACGTCTTGTCTTTCTCGTCTCTTCATCGAAACTTGACACCGGCCTTACCCTTTGCGTGAGAGTTGGCGGTACACTTCGGAATCCTTCGCGGCGGCGTTCGCCGCGGGCAACACGAACGGGAGTCGAGATGAGTAGACAATGGAAATGGGTGATCCCACTGCTGGTCGCCGCCTGCACTGCCTTCGGCCTGGCCGGAGAAGCGAGCGACGAGGATCTGCGCCGCGAGGTCGAGGAATTGAAACAACGCCTGGCACGGCTGGAAGCCCTGCTCGAGAGTGGGACGCGCATCCCAGCCCGTCATTCCGAAGAAGAAACCCGCGCAGCAGCGCCGGCCGAGACCGCCCCGGCTGAAGAGGCGGAGCCGGCCGACCCCTCGCGTTTCGAGGCCCGCTGGAACAACGGCTTGCGCCTGGAAACGCGCGACGAGCGCTTCGAGTTTCAGGTCGGTGGGCGCCTGCAGAACGACTGGGCCTTCTTCTCCGCCGACGACTCGCTCGAGCGACTGGCGCCGATCCAGGACGGAACCGAGTTCCGCCGGGCCCGGGTGCTGCTGGCCGCCACCCTCTTCCGGCAGATCGAAATGAAAGCCGAATACGACTTCGCGGGGGGAGACGCCGCCTTCAAGGACGTCTACCTCGGCCTCACCGACCTGCCGGGCGTCGGCAGCATTCGCTTCGGCCATCAGAAGGAACCCTTCAGCCTGGAGGAGCTGACCAGCAGCAAGTACATCACCTTCCTGGAGCGGGCCCTGCCCAACACCTTCGCCCCTTCGCGCAACAGCGGCGTGGTGATGCAGAACACGCTGGCCCGGGAGCGCGTCAACTGGGCGCTGGGCGTGTTTCGGGACGCCAACGACAACGCCTTCGCGGTGGGCGAGGGCGGCTACAACTTCAGCACCCGCTTCACCGGGCTGCCCTGGTACCGGGACGAAGACCGGCTGCTGCACCTGGGAATCGCGTACAGCCGCCAGAACTCGCCGCTGGACCTGGTGCGCTACCGCCAGCGCCCCGAAGCCCATCTGGCGCCTCGAATCG
>JBFGHG010000159.1:0-6769 GCA_041578395.1 Acidobacteriota bacterium | reverse complement strand
GACCGCTTCTCCCATCCGCTGGACGGCTTCGGGTTCGTGGCGCAGCGGGGCGCCGCCCGCGTGCTGGACGCCTGCACCTGGGTGAGCACCAAGTTCGACGGGCGCTGCCCCGAGGACCGCGTGCTGCTGCGCTGCGCGGTCCACGACGGCCGCTGGAAACGCTCCTCGCGGCCGGACGAGGAGCTGGCCGACGAGGTGAGCCGGGAATTGAAGCAGGTCCTGGGGGTCAGCTGCGATCCCGATTTCTGGCGAGTCCATCACGTCCGCAGGGGAATGCCGCAGCCCGACCTCGAGCACCAGCGGCGCTCGCGGCGGATCGAGCGGGAGCTGGAGAGCCTGCCCGGGCTCCACCTGGCGGGCGGATACCGGGGAGGCGTGGGCCTGCCCGACTGCGTCGCGACGGCGGCAGACACCGTGGAGCGGGTTCTTGGGGGATTTGCCCCAAAACGTGAGATTTGACCCCCTCGCATGGCACAGGCTTCCAGCGGTGATTCTTCCCGTGCCGGGAATCACGGGCAGTATGCCCGTGCCACACGCTCTGGAACGTGGCGTGCTCCTGAAATCAGCGGAACTTTACGGGAGGTCTGACATGCACGCGCACACACATCCTCGAGGACTGCACCCCTCGGCCGTCGACTTCGACGAGACGCCCTTCGTTTCGATCTGGGAGACGACCCGGGCCTGCGATCTGGCCTGCAAGCACTGCCGCGCCGAAGCCATCTCCGAACCGTTGCCGGGAGAGCTGACCCACGACGAAGGCCGCGGCCTGTTGCGGCAGATCGCGGAGATGGGCACTCCCATCTGCGTTTTGTCGGGCGGAGACCCGGCCAAGCGACCCGACCTGTTCGAGCTGATCCGCTACGGCAAGGTCCTGGGCATGCGGATGGCCACCATCCCCGCCGCCACCTCGATGATCTCCCGGGAGCTGGTGAAGGGTCTCAAGGAGGCGGGGCTGGACCAGATGGCAATGAGTCTGGACGGGCCCACGGCCGAGGTGCACGACACCTTCCGCGGCGTGCCGGGCGCCTTCGACCTGACGATGCGCGGAGCCCGGCTGGCGGCGGAAGAGGAGCTGCCGCTGCAGATCAATACCGTGTTCAGCTCCTTCAACTGGGAGTATTTCGACGAGATCGCCGCGCTGGTGAGGAAACTGGGCGTGGTCTTCTGGGAGGTCTTCTTCCTGGTCCCGATGGGCCGCGGCGCCGCCCTGCGGCAGATGAACGCGCGCCAGTACGAAGAGCTGTTCGGCAGGCTGGCGGCCTTTGGCCACAGCGTGGACTTCATCGTCAAGATCACGGAAGCGCCGCAGTACCGCCGCTTCCTGATCCAGCAGCGCAAGAAGGAACGCCGTGAGGGAGAGGCAGCGGGACATCCGGGCGCCGCTGCGGCCGGAAAGGGCGCCCTCCCGGCGCACATGACCCGCGACTTCGGACCCGGCGGGAGCATCGGCCTGGCGCCCAAGGGCGTGAACTCGGGCAACGGCCACCTCTTCGTGAGCTACTGCGGCGACGTCTACCCGAGCGGATTTCTCCCGCTCAAATGCGGCAACGTCCGCGAGCAGCCGCTGGCCGAGATCTACCGTGAGCACAAGGTGTTCAAGGAGCTGCGAGACCCCGACCTGCTGGAGGGGAAGTGCGGCTACTGCGAGTACCGCAACATCTGCGCGGGTTCGAGGGCGCGGGCCTTCGCGATGACGGGGAACTACCTGGCGGAAGAGCCGTTTTGCGACTACGACCCGCCGCTGCCGCGGTCGACGTCTCAGAGCGGCTGAAAGACCTCCTCAAGCGGGAGGCGGAAGCCCTCGATCATGTGCGTCTCGAGAGATTCGACGGCGTTCCAGAGGCGGACCTCGACCATCCGCCCTCGCCGGCGCGAGAGCACCTGGACGGTCCGGGCGTCGGCGTCCACGATCCAGTACTCGCGGTAGCGCGCGTACAGCTTCCGCTTCAGGTCCCGGTCCTTGTCGGCGGTGGAGGGCGAGAGCACTTCCACAACCAAGTCGGGGGCACCTTCGACGTAATTCTCTTTGACGATTCCCAGCCGGTCCTGTCGAATGTAGATAACATCCGGCTGGACGGTGTCGTAGCGGGAAAAGTAGACATCGCAGGGTGCTGGAACAACGACACCGAGGCCGCGGGACCGGACATAGCTGCTCAGGAATTCGACGAGTCTACCCGACACGATCTGGTGGAACGGGCGGGGCGCGGGGACCAAGAAGAACTCTCCGTCGATCAGCTCGTACTGCTTGTCTTCCGGCAGCTGCAGGTAGTCGTGGTAGGTGAACCTCAGCTCCGGTTCGACCGACGTCATTGCCCCTTCATTCGAGCCCAAGCGCCAACCGGCGACCAGGAGAACCACGAACAGCACCGTGACGATCACCTCGCCGTAGCCGATGCGGCGCATGTTCAGCCTCTCAGGCAACTGGCGCACCCCCCACAGCGCGCGAATCAGGGCCGGCAGCAGGGCGGCCGAGGCCAGCGGCGGAATCCAGCCCGCCAGGCCGGCGAGGTTGGCTCCCAGCACGGCGACGACGTGGTACAAGTCGCTGGCCAGCCGCCAGCGGCCCGCCTCGGCCCGGCCCACGAACCCGCTCACCCGCGCCTTGACGTAGAAGATGCCTCCCACGAAGTAGGCGACGTGCAGCGCCCACAGCCAGGCGGCGTCCGCTCCGAGTCGACCGTTCATGACGTAGAGCGCCCCGGGCAGCGTGAGCGTCAAACCCGCGATCCCCACGATCTCGCCGAAGACGGTCCGCTCGCTGCGCCGCCCCACCCGCTGCAGGTGCAGCGCCAGCAGGGCCCCGGTAACCAGCCCGAACACGGGGAGCAGCGTCAGCCCGGCGCCCAGCCAGAGCCACGCGCCCGCCAGTCCCGCCAGCGCGCCTTCCACCGCCACCCAGCTCCACCAGGTCCGGGGACGCTCCCCGCCCAGCGGCCAGCCGGCGCGCGCCAGGCGGGCCAGCGGCTCGTGAGCCAGGAACACGCCGGTGACGGCCACCAGAAACAGCAGCAGTTCGAGGCCGGCCTGGCCGGCGATCAGCACTGCAGACAGCAGCGGAGCGTACAGCACCGCCCAGGCTCCATGCTCCTTGGGGATCGGAGGGCCCGAGGCTGCCGGCGGGGACGATCGGTTCACCGCGCCATCCTTGCAGAACCTCGCCGCCGCCTCAACTCCTGATTCTCGGAATCGCGGTTGAAATCCTGGGCGCCGGGGTTGTGTCAAAGACCCGATTGCGCCGTTCGGATCACCACCGGAGTTCCGCGGCCGCTTTCCAGACCTCGGGACCGCACCCAACGATGGGGGGCGGCGGCGGCGAACCACAGCGTGGTCTCCGGGATGAAGGCCTTGAAGAGGTTGAGCAGGCCCAGGTCGAAGTCCATTCGTACCGTGTAGCAGTCCGTCGAGCCTTCCGGAATATCGATGACCTCCCTGCCCTTGATTCTGAACGTCACCGGGTACAGCTTCGGCTCGTCGCTCAGGAAGTGGGCCCGGACGGGGCGGGGGCTTTCGAATGGGAGATGGCGCAGTGCAACGGCCAGGCCTTCCGCCGTCAGAGTGTCTTCCGGCACCCGCAGCACCTGATCCACATCGCGGTCGCCCTCCCTGTCGATGCGCTGGAAATGGACCGTGCCTTCCCGCCAATCGAAGGTGCGGCGCTCGGTGACCAGTACGTTCCCCTCCAGATCCGAGACTGTCTTCTCGTAGCGGGCGGGAGCGTAACGCGGTTCGAGCGTCCAGTACGCTTCCAGTTGCCAGCGGACCGGCTGGGTGAATGGGCTGTAACGCCCGCTTCCCCGCTCCGTGAAACGCACCATCGCCTCGCCTTCGGACTCCACCTGCTGCATCGTCCATTCCGCCCGCCAGCGCTGCCGGCCTTCCCGGTCAGTGGTGAGCAAGGAGCCCGAGTCGGTTCGGACGGCCGGTGGAGTATTCAAGACGCCGGCCTCACCGGTTCGAATCCAAGGAAGAACGAGGAAGACGCCCGCGAGGAAAAACTGAAGCCGAAGATCTCCACGGGTACGCATCGGCTCAGGATACCTCAGAGGACGGTGACCTCCACGGACCCCGCCGGCGGCTAGGCGTGGAACTGCAGAATCGATCCGTTTCGAGACGGAGCGGCCGAACCCCGCCCCCAGGGGTCACACCGATCCGTCGGACCGGTCCCCTCCTCCCCCTCACGCTCCGCTGACCGTTGGCTCGTTTCGGCGGCGCCTCCCGTCGCTACAGCTTCTCCCACGGTACGCGGTACGGGTTGGGGCCATTCATGACGCCAGACCGAGCCCCTTCAACTTCTTGGTCAGCTTCTCTTCGAGATCCGTGGCGTCCTCATAGAACAGGACCACATCCGTCCTCACGTTGAAGGGCAGCTCAGGCTCCTCGCCCCCGGCATTCTGATGAATGAAAAGCACGCGTCGGTCTTTCCCCCAGGCATATCCGACTTCGAGGAACACGTTCGGGTTCTGCCCAGTGAGGTCGGCAACGATCAACTCCGCGTTCTCGATGCCCTTCCTGATTTGCTGGATTACGTCGCCGGTGAAATGCTGCTCGTCGACCCTCTCGCACACGAGCCCGAGCGAGCGTACGGGATTTCGGATGCCGAATCTCCATATGTCGCGCATCATGCGTGCATAGGGCATGGCCACGAAGACGCTGGCCTTCTCCGCGGGACCGCTCGAGACCTCCTCGACGGTCGCCGCAATCGCCCTGGCGCTCCTTGCCCGGGACTCCTTCGCCGGTGGGACGGGGAAGATCGGCCATTCGTACCGGCGGGTGGGAGTCCAACCCTCCGGGGGCGTGATGTCAGCGTTCAGCTCTTCGATCGCGTCCCAGGCTGCGTCGATCCTGTCCTTCAGTCTCTCTGCGATTACCACGGCTTCGAGACCTCTGGGGTAACTGCCCCCTGTGATCGCATCCGTAGCACCAAGGTACTGCTGCTGCGCCGACTCGACGATGTCCATGCCATATCCCGCTCCGTGAAGGGTCATGGCCACTTCGCGGACGTCTGGCACCTCTCGCGTCAGGATAGTCAAGACCCGCGCGGAGAAGCGACGAACCTCCGCGTAAGTGAAATTGTGCAGAGGAGGGACACCGACGGAGAGCACATGGGAGGCGCCGATAGCACCGTTGGAGGGAACCAGGCGGTGCTCACCGATCGCCACCCGGAACTCCGGCGCGGGTGTGCCTGCCTCGGACAGGGCTCGAGCCACCGCCCGGTCCGCACCGTGAAACTGCTGCGCATACTTGAGTGCCACGACATCCACGCTGGCCCGCAGCAGATCGACATAACGCAACTCGTAGGCAATCACTCGTTCCATGGCCCTGGCGCTCCGAGTCCGAACCGTCGGAGTATCCCACGGATTCTACCAGCTCGGCGGCAAAATCTCGTCCCACCCAGTGACGCGTGCGTTCAAAATATTCGACATTGTGCGAAAATGTGCGAAAATCAACGAGAAATATCAATCTTGAACGAATTTCGGGGGAAGCAGAATCAATGGCGGAAAGGAAAGCGGTCGTCAATATCTCCGAACGAGCCGCGGGTGAAGGTCTCAAAGAGGCTCTGGATGCCGAGGCGGCGAGCTGGGGTCTGACTTCTCGTAACTTCGTCGGGCGGGTCTACGAATACGCGCTCGAGCACAAGCGGAAGTTCCTGGGCCGGCTGAAGGAGGCGCGCGCGAAGGGCGGCGCCAAGATTCCCGCGAGCGTCAGCCCGGCGACCGCGAGGCAACTGACACAGTGGGCAGAGAGTCGGGGCACCAAACGCGGTCACCACTGCTGCTACATCCTCGAAAAGGCACTCGAAGACAAACTGGTCGAGAACGTCTTCGCCGAGAGCCGTTCCTGAGTACGCCGCGTGGAGAAGGGCCGGCGACGACGCCTCCCCGCCTCCACGGCTCCTCCGAAGAGGCGGGGGTGGATCCCCTGCAGGGGATGCGTCCGTCCGTCAGGCGCCTACCTCGACATCCTCTCCCCGCGGTTGGGCAGCCGCCTGCATCTCGAAGACCAGGCCGCGCTCAGAGTCGAACTCGCCGTGCACCGCGGAGCCATCGCGCAGCTCGCCCGCCACGATCATCCGGCCCAGCGGATTCTCCACCTCGCGGCGGATGGCCCGCTTCAGCGGCCGTGCCCCGAAGTGCGGGTCGTAGCCGACCCGGACCAGGTGCCGCCGCGCCGCCTCGCTCAGCGTCAACTGAATGCGCCGATCCGCCAGCCGCTGGCGCAGACCGTCCAGCTGAATCTCCACGATCTCCGTCAGATGGTCCTCGGTCAGGGCGTGGAAGACGATCACCTCGTCCACCCGGTTGAGGAACTCGGGCCGGAAGTGCTTGCGCAGCTCGCCCAGCACCGTCTCGCGCATCCGCTCGTACTCTTCCGAGTCCAGTTCGGCGCGCGACTCCAGGATGCGCGTCGAGCCCACGTTGGAGGTCATGATCACGATGCTGTTTCTGAAGTCCACCGTACGCCCCTGCCCGTCGGTCAGCCGCCCGTCGTCCAGCAGCTGCAGCAGCGTGTTGAAGACGTCGAAGTGGGCCTTCTCGATCTCGTCGAACAGGACCACCGAGTAGGGGCGCCGCCGCACCGCCTCGGTCAGCTGGCCCCCCTCCTCGTAGCCGACGTAGCCGGGGGGCGCGCCCATCAGGCGCGAGACGGAGTGCTTCTCCTGGTACTCCGACATGTCGATGCGGATCATCGCCTTCTCGTCGTTGAACAGGAACTCTGCCAGCGCCCGGGCCAGTTCGGTCTTGCCCACGCCCGTTGGACCCAGGAAGAT
>JBFGHG010000158.1:0-6796 GCA_041578395.1 Acidobacteriota bacterium | reverse complement strand
GTCGCGGTCGAGTCCGCGGTGGGAGTCGGGACCACCTTCACCGTGCGGTTGCCCAGCGGGGATTCGGGCGCGGGCTCTGCCGCCGAGCGCGACGCACTCCGGTCCCTCGGCGAGGAAACTCCCACTGCACTGGGGTTGGAATGACGAAGATCCTGATCGTCGACGACGAACCGGGAGTGAGCATGGGCCTGGAGGACCACCTCGCCCTGGAGGGCTTCGAGGTGGAATCCAGGGACGATGGAGAGTCCGGACTCGAGGCCGTCCTGGAGACGAAACCCGACCTCGTGCTGCTGGACGTCATGATGCCCAAGATGGACGGGTTGGAGGTCTGCAAAGAGCTCCGAAAGCGAGACGTGACCGTGCCCGTCATCATGCTCACCGCCCGGGGAGAGGAAATCGACAAGGTAGTGGGGCTCGAACTGGGCGCCGACGACTACGTCACCAAGCCCTTCAGTCCACGGGAAGTCGTGGCCCGCATCAAGGCCCTCTTGCGCCGCAGCCGCACCGCCGGCCCGGACCCGGAATTGACCGAACTGCGATTCGCCGACGTGGAGGTCGATTTCAAGCAGTTCCAGGCACGGCGGGCGGGAAAGCCGGTGAAGCTGACGGCGAGAGAGTTCCAGGTCCTCCGCCTGTTCGGGAGCCGTCCCGGCGAGGTGATCACCCGGGACGAGTTCCTGGATCAGGTCTGGGGCCAGGACGTCTACATCACGAATCGCTCGGTGGACAACCAGGTCTGGGCGCTGCGCAGGAAGCTCGAGGACGATCCAGAGGCACCCTCGCACTTCGTCAGCGTGCGGAGTGTCGGGTATCGCTTCGTGCCGGAGGGGGAAGAGTGAGGGGCGGGAGCATCCTACCGTGGCCGCCGGGGATCGCTTTCTTCGCGATGCTTCTCCTGTTGGCCCCGGTCTGGAGCGCCCAGCCTCCGCCCGCCTCCGCGTCCCGCCTGTTCCAGGAGGCCTTCCTGCTCGAGCAGGGCCGAGGGGATCTCACCGGCGCCGTGGAGCTGTACGAGAGACTCGTGAGAATCTACCCGAACGAGAATGCCCTGGCAGCCAGGGCATTGATGCGGCTCGGGACCTGCTACGAGCTCCTCGGTGAGGAAGCGGCCGCCCAGGCGTATCAGATCATCCTCGATCGCTACTCCGACCAGTCCGAAATCGCGCTCGAAGCTCGGCGCAAGCTCGACCGGCTTCGCGGCCGGCGCGCGGCCCCCGACCCGCCCGATACGGGATTCTCCTTGCGCGAGTTCACCGTCGCTGGAGCGCGAGTATTCGATGGGCAAGCCTCGCTTTCCCCTGACGGGACGCACCTGGCCTATGTTTCCATCCGGAGCCCCTATCCGCTGATCGTGGCCGATCTCTCCAGCGGTGAGAAACGCAGGGTCCACGAGCCCCGGCCGGCGGGCGAGGGAATTGCGAACCGTTATCGATGGTCGCACGACTCACGACGCCTGGCTTTCGACGTGGTGACCCCGAGCGGTGGGACGCTGTGGGTGTACGACCTCGAACTCCGACGGGCGGAGCCCTGGGTCCAGTGGAAGGAGCAGAGCCACGTTTTGACGGACTGGGCAGCAGACGGCGAATCCCTCGTGTGTCTGGCCCGGGACGCGGTGGACTCGTGGGAGATCGTGGTCTACGGACCCGGCGGCGTGCCGCTGCGGCGCGTACGATCCGACGGTTCGCATTGTGCCGACCTCCGGATCCAGCCCGGGAATGGCTTGGCCGCCTGCACCTCGTCGGGGGAAGCCTCCGATATCGTGGTCTTCCCCCTGGGCGCTCCGTTGGAATCCCGCACGGTCGCCCCGCATCCGGGCATCGATCGGTCGCCGATCTGGTCTCCCGACGGCCGCCACCTGGCCTTCCTCAGCGACCGTGACGAGACCGGCACGTTCGATCTCTGGGCCGTCCGCGTCGGCCGCGATGGACGGGCCGGCGCGCCTTTCGTCCTGGTCCGGGATCTGGGAGAAGGAGTCCGCCTTCAGAACTGGTCCCGAAACGGCCGGCTGACCTTCCACAAGGAGAACCGCCTCCGCGACGTCTGGGCCCTTCCCATGGGCAGCGGCTCTGCCGAGGTCGCCGGGGACGCGTTCATCGCCACGACCCGACAGGGGCGCAATTTTCAGCCCGCCGTTTCACCCTCCGGTCGCCGCATCGCCTTCCTCTCCTCCGACCCCGAGAACCACTGGAGGCTGGGACTGGTCGATCTCGAGAGCGCCGAGGAGACCTTCACCGAACCGGCTGCTGACTCGGTCTTCAACCCGACCTGGCGCGACGAGAGCACCGTCGTGCTGAGCGCCTGGGACGAATCGGGCGGCTACTTCCTCGAGTTCGACACCGAGCGGGGCAGCGAGGCCAGAGTGATGGACGGGCCGGAATACGCAGGTCTCACGTCGAGTGAGGGATGGCGGAGGTTTCCTCCCAGTCCCGATGCGTCGCCGGATGGGACGCGGCTCCTCTTCAGTACTGCCGGGGACTCATGGCAGACCTCGAGCCTGTACCAGTTCGACGGTTCGTCTCTGGTCCAGCTGCCGGGAAGCGCGGGACTAGTGAAGCCCCGCTGGTCGCCGGACGGGCAACGCATCGCCTTTCTCGACACTCGAGCCAACACGCTGGAAGTGTCGAACCCCGATCTCAGCGGACGGCAGACGCTCGTCCAACTCCCGGAAAGCGAGTCCTTCGGGACTTTCTGCTGGAGCCCCGACGGCCGCTTCGTCGTGTATCCCCGATTCCGGGAAGAGGCCATTGTCGAAGGAGAGTACTGGACGCTGTGGGTCGTCTCCGCGGACGGGCGGCAGCACCGTCAGTTGTCCACCCCCCGGGGCCTCAATCCGTGGTGGGTGGACTGGGCAGCCGAAGGCTCCCCTCTGATCATGGGCAGCCTTCGGGGCCTTCCGAGCTTCTTCGGGCTCGAGAACTTCTGGCCGCAAACACAACCCCGATAGTCAGAACTCGAAACGAATCCCGAACTGGACCGCCCGGGGGATGCCCTGTCCGAAACTGCCCGAGCCCAGGCCGACCCGGGTCCGAAACGCCGGCGGCGTGCCGTTGGCGGTGCCGAGCGCTCCGCTCAATTCTCCGGAGAGAGGTTGGTAATTCGCGATGTTGAATACGTTGAAGACCTCCACCATGGGGAGCACGATCAGCCTTTCACCGAGCCGGAATACCTTCGCGAGCCGGATATCCGTGGTAAGGAAAGAGTCGTTGAGCACCTGATTGCCGGGAGCCAGGGGAAGAGCCGGTACGACCAGCCCGAAGGCGCGCAGCTGCTCCTCGGTGAACAGCCCCGCCTGCACGAGGGTCTGGCCACGGGTCGTCAGGGTACCCGCCTGCGTCGAGTTGAACTCTGTGATGGCCGCGTTCAGGCTCTGGACACTGTCGAAGGTACGCCCGAAGGCGCCGCGCTCCGTGGCTGGAAAGAAGTCGATCAACCCGTCTCCGTCCAGATCTACGGTGAACGACCCGTTCTGCATGAAGGGAAGGCGCAGGGTCGACGCCAGAGGACTTCTCGCCAACTGTCTCACGTGCATACGAAGACCCCAGGGGAGTTCGGCCGCCAGTTGCACCGTCAACTGGTGCGTCCGGTCCAGGCCCGAGGGACCGGAGACCCCGGGTTGAAAACTATTGTCGCCCCGGAAGAACCCATTGATTGAGTCCTGGTCGCCCACAGGCGCCGAATAGCGGCCCAGGGCGTAGCCGATCGCCAGATCCATCTGCCTCAATCCGGCGAAGGGTCGAAACAGCCGGCCCCGGAGGCGGAGTTGAAGGGCCTTGTAGGTGGATGTCCCAATGGTCTTCAGCAGGGTGACGTCGAAGAAGTCCGGGTCCGGCCGGACGAAAAAGCCGTCCAAGCCGAAGAATCGGAACGGCAGCCCGGCCTCTATGGCCTCATCGATCGACCCCAGCCCACGGCTGGCCAGGACCTGGTCGATCCGCGCCTGGGCGGCAACGGCGTCGATCAGAGTGGGCGAACTGGCGTTGGCATCGACCAGCACGTTGTGGTGCACGCTGCGGTGACGCACGAAGTCGGCCGACAGCACCCAGCTTCCTCCGAAGCGATGCTGCACCCCCACATTGGATTGAATGGTGTAGGGCGTCGTGTAGTCGTGGGCGACGAGAGGGCCGCCTCCAGCCAGGTCGGTGGAACGGATCGCCAGTATCGCCGGGACGCCGGAGGGATCGAAGGGCGCGGCCCTCGTGGCCGACTGGTAGTCGGAGAAGGTCAGCCCGATCTGGTCGATGACCGAGGCAATCGACGCGCCCGCCCAAGTACGGGTGTCGATTGCATTGACCGGCTCGCCGTTTACCACCACCCGTCCGTCCGAGTCGACACCCCCGAAAGGAGGGAACGCCAGCTCCGGCCCCAATCCAACGGGCAGCCGGTTGGCCCGATCGAAAATGGTGTTGGTGAAGAGCTGAGTTTCGTAGAAGAGGCCGCCGCCGGCCCGCACCACCGTGTGGGGTTCCCGCCAGGGCTGCCACGCCAGTCCGATCTGGGGTGCGAAGTTGTTGCGGTCGACTCGCGGAGGCCGGATACCCCCTTCTCCGAGGACGCCGATCAGTTCGCGGGGAAGACCGAGGTCGTCGTTCACCTGACCGGTGTCTACCCCGTAGCGGAGGCCCAGGTTCAGATTCAACCGGCGTCCGATCCTCCACTGGCCGGAAACATAGCCGGCGATCCGGGTGCTCGACACCCCTCCGAATGGGTTGCCGTGGCTGGCCCGCTCCGTGAAGAAGCCCCGACCGTTACCCATGATCACGAGACCCAGGGGATACTCCAGGGGATTGGCCGGATCGCCTCCCCGCTCCCGGATTCGCTGGCTCTCCTCTTCGCTGAAGGAAAGAAAAACGGTGGGGCCGAGGCTGAACTGCCCGAAGAAGATGTTGCCTCGAATCCAGTGGACTTCCACTCCGAAGCGCAGTTGATGGTTGCCCGCTGCCCAACTGCCGTCGTAGCGGAACTGGTCACCGGTCTGGAAGATCGTCTGGGGCACCGAGATGGGTCCGGTGAACAGATGCCGTCCCTCGAGCAGCGACACCGTGACCCCATTGCTTGCCTGGAATTCCGGAAGTCCAAGACTGATGCTCGAGATCTCGTTCTGGAAGAACGTATGCCCGTAGCGGAGACTGTGCGTGTGGGTGCTCCTGGAAAAATTCAGGCCAGCAGCGCCGAGGTTGGACACGTACTGCTGCCACTCGGGCGCCATGCCTGCGCCGCCGAATCCGCTCGCGCCGTTGCTGGTCTCGTGCGTGAAGCGGAAGAACGAGGTGGCCGAATCGGACACGTTCCAGTCCAGCCGCAGCAGGCCCGTGTGGTCGTTGAAGGGCGTCTCCACCGGACCATTCCACTGGGGAAAGGCCTGGCTGAACACGAAGGTCGCGCCGTCCTGGTTGAGGTACTCGTAGTTGGCGAAGAAAAACAGCCGGTTGCCACGGATCGGTCCGCCGAGTTGAAACCCGAGGTGCTGGCGGTCGAACTGCGCGTCTTCGAGGTTCTGCAGCGTCCTCGCGTCTCCAGTGCGTGAGACCGGCAGGGCCGCGAATGCATCGTCGCGGTGCAGCAGGAAAGCGCCTCCACTGAGCCGATTCCCGCCCCGCCGGGTCACGATGCTCACGGCACCGGATGAAGTAATACTGGTCGAGGGGTCCAGAGTAGACTGGCTGAGCTGCATCTCCTGGATGGAATCGGGGGAAAGGTTCTGTACGGTCGAACCCACCATCTCGTCCGAGATGTCGATGCCGTCGACGGTGATGCGGGTGGTTCTCCCGCTCCGTCCGGCGACCGACACGGCCGCGAATTGACGCTTCGGGCGAATCACTCCGCTGGAGAAGTCCGTGCCCGCGTCCACCAGTTGGACGCCCGGCTCCAGCTGCAGCGCGTCCAGGAAGTTGCGACCCTGCAGCGGGACCTCACGGATCTGTTCCGCGTCGATCGTCCCGAAGACCGAGCTGGCCGCGGTGTCCACGTGAAAAGGGTGGGCCGTGACGACGACCTGTTCAGTGATCTCCCCCACATGCAGCACCAGATCCGCGCGCGTGCTCGACCCCGCTTTCAAAAACAGGCGGGTGACAGCCGTCTTGAAGCCTCGCAGGCGGGCTTCGACGATGTACGCTCCAACGGGAAGTGACTGGACCTGATAGCGTCCAGTCCGGCCGCTGCGAAGCTCGAATCGCCGCCCCCCCTCGTCGGTCACCGTGACCGACACGCTTTCCAGAACGGCTCCACTGGCATCTCGCACGGTGCCTTCGATCGAACCCACCGGGATCTGGGCGACCGCCGGCACCGTCAGAATCAACGCCAACAACAGACAGGGATGGACTGCTCTCAGAATCCTCGGTGCGCGCATGGGAGACCCCCGAAACTGTGACAGAGGCTATCACCCTGGTGCGGCGCCACCAACCCCCGCGCGCCGTTTCGACACATTCGTGAACGAATATTGAAGATTCCGTGACGGAAGCCCGCTGCCGGGGATCCCAACGTCTCTCGATCCTGCGGCTTCGACTGAAACTGCCTGGTTCAACCGAGCCACTGCCTGCGGTAACGGGACCAGTGACCGTCCTTTGAAAGACGCCTGAACCTACCGTGACAAAGCCGTCGAGAGCGTCTGCTGAGATGGAATGCAGCTCGGATGTTCTTTTCCAGTCGGTGGCGGGTCTGAAGTCGACTTCGACCACCGGCTGGAGCGACTTGCAAGGAGTGAAAACGATGAGAATGTTGACGATTCGTTTGGGTCTGCTGGTGTTCGCGTTGGCCGTGGCCCCGCTGGCGGCCCAGGGAAATGGCAAGGGAAAGGGAG
>JBFGHG010000157.1:0-6805 GCA_041578395.1 Acidobacteriota bacterium | reverse complement strand
CGACGCCTACCGCGAGCAGGTGGCGGAATTCCTGGTCTCGGTCACCCGCGAGGGAGACGGGGGGGGCGACGCCGAAGTCCGCCGGGCGCTGGCGGCCCGCTTCTCCGAGTCGGCCGAGAAGGCGCTGGCCGCGGGGGGCGACGAGTTTCGCCGGGACTTCACGGCCTTCCAGCAACGGGTCCGGGAGGGCCTTCCCCTGGAGGTGAACGAGCTGGCGCATCGCCCGCTGGGGGACTGGCTGTGGCAGGTCTGGGGCGAGATCGAGGAGTGGCTGGACGAGCTGGCCGGGCGTCACCCGGACAGCGTTCAGGCCTTGCTCGGGCGGTACCGCAGCGTGGGAACGCATCCCGAGCGGTGGGGGCATGCGCGCGAGATCAAAGAACTGTTCGGCCGCTGGGAGGCGCGCGACCCGGAGCTGGTCGCGTTGTGGGAGAAGACCCGGCAGTGGAGCCTGGAGGACTTCGGCCGGATCTACCGCCAGCTGGGCGTGGACTTCGAAGTCTGGTTCTACGAGCACGAGGTGGAGGAGTCGGGCAAGGAGATCGTGGAAGACCTGGTGCGGGCAGGGATCGCCGAGGACCTGCGCCCCAGCGGACCCGTGCTGGTGCACATCGACGAGAAGCTGGGCCTCGAGGAGCCCCGCTACCGGACCCTGATCGTGCTGCGCAGCGACGGCACTTCGCTGTATTCCACCAAGGACCTGGCGCTGGCCCGCACCAAGTTCGAGAAGTACCAGGTGGACCGGTCGATCTACGTGGTGGACGCGGGCCAGTCGCTCTACTTCCAGCAGATCTTCAAGGTCTTGGAGCTGTGGGGCTTCCCCCAGGCCTCCAAGTGCTTCCACCTGGCCTACGAGATCGTGCGGCTGCCCGGCGGCAAGATGTCCTCGCGCGAAGGGTCGGTGGTCTTTTACGACGACTTCTACGGCGAGGCGCTGCGCCGCGCCCGAGAAAGCGTCGACAGCAAGCGCAGCGAGGAGCAGTTCTCCGACCTGCCGGACCTGGACGAGTCCCGGCGCCGGGAAGTGGCCGATGCGGTGGCGCTGGGCGCGATGAAGTACGGCATGCTGGCCGTGGACAACAACAAGCCCATCCTGTTCGACTTCGAGAAGGCGCTGAGCTTCGAAGGCCAGACCGCCCCCTACATCCAGTACGCCCACGCCCGCGCCTGCCGCATCCTGGAGAAAGGCGGGGCCGCCGAGGGGCAACCGGCCGGAAGCTACGAGGGCCTCGAGGTGAACGACTCGGAGGTCAACCTGCTGGAGGTGCTGGCCGGCTTCCCGCAGCAGGTGCAGCGGGCCGCGCGCGAGTACAAGCCGCTGCTGATCGCCGTCTACCTGTTCGAACTGGCCAAGAGCTTCGCCGACTTCTACCGCGACTGCCCCGTGATCCAGGCCGAGGAAGGCGTCCGAGCGGCGCGGCTGGGGCTGGTCGACGCCACCCGCCAGGTGCTGGCCAACGGCCTCGGCCTGCTGGGGATACCGGCGCCGCGCTACATGTAGCGTCTACTCCGATTCGGCTTTTTCGAGCCGCGCGTCATCTGTCTTCTCGAAGTCCAACCTCGAGGAGAGGAGCGAACGTGCGGCACGAGTCGAGTCGAGGGTTTTCGCTGGTGGAACTGATCGTGGTGCTGGTCCTGCTGGGCCTGCTGGCGGCGGCCGTGGCCCCCAGCCTCATCACCCGAGGAGGGCGCGGCAAGCAGCGGATCGCCCACATCGCGCTGGCGGAGATCGAAGGGAAGCTGGCCCTCTTCCACTTCGACGTGGGACGCTACCCCAGCACCGCGGAGGGCCTCGACGCCCTGCTCGAGGATCCCGGAGTCTCCGGCTGGGAGGGGCCCTACGCGGCCAAGCGGTCGCTGCTGACCGACCCCTGGGGCAACCCGTTCCAGTACCGCAGTCCCGGCAGGCAGGGAGAGTACGACCTCTGGAGCAGGGGAGCCGACGGCGCGGACGGGGGACAAGGCCTCGAGGCCGACGTCACCTCATGGTGAGGGGCGAGGGGCTACTCCAGCAGACCGGCGGGCTCGTAGGGCCCCAGGGTCCGGCGCAGCTGCCGCATCGCGCTGCGGATGCGCGTCTTGATGGTTCCCAGCGGGATCTCCAGCTTTGCGGCCATCTCCCGGTGGCTCATCCCTCTGTAGTAGGCGTGCTCGATCAGGGTCCGCTGCTCGGTCCGCAGCTGGTTCAGGGCCGACCGGACCAGGCGCCGCGCCTCCGCCCGAAAGCTGATCCGGTGCGGATCGCCGGAAGCGGCGGGCCATTCCTGGTCGTGGCTGTCCTCGCGGCGCTCCCGGACCAGCTTGCGGCGCCGGTCCAGGGAGCGGCAGCGCACGATGGTGACGATCCAGGCCAGGGGGCAGCCGCGCTGGGGATCGAAGGTCTGCGCCGTTCGCCAGATCTGCAGGTAGGCGTCCTGCACGGCCTCTTCGGCGGCTTCCCGGTCGGACAGAATTCCATACGCGATCGAATAGGCCATGGAGTTGGTTTCCGCGTAGAGGTCTCCGAGCGCCGCCTGGTCGCGGGCGGCAATGCGCCGGACCAGACCGCGGTGGTTCTGCTCGAGGGCGTCCGGTGTGGACGGGGCTGCTTGACACATGAGGGTCGCTCTCCTCGGTTCGGGGAGGCGGATCACCACGACCCGCGCCGATCAGGCGTCATGCTAGGAAGAGAGGCTTCTCCCCAACCTTCCCAAGACCTTCCCGCGAACTTCCCGGCGACCTACCCGGTGCTCGGCGTCGGGGAGTGACGGTCTGAGCGGGGTACGCTCCGCTCAGTGTTCCTGGATTGGCTCGAGGCCGATTTCCCGGATGATGCGCCGGAAGCGCCCGCGCTTTCTGAGGGGATCGAAGAGGGGGTCGACGTTGAGGAAGATCGAGCGGTCGTCGCGCTGTCGGAGCGCTTCTTCGAGCGACTCCAGGGCCGCGTCGGCGTCTCCCAGTCCGGCGTGCACGATCGCCTTGGCATAGGCCGAGACGTAGTGTTTCCGCGACAGTTCGTCCAGACGGGAGAGCTGCTGCCGTGCGCCCTGCGCCTCGCCGGCCCCGGCCAGGGCCGCTCCCAGAGCCCCGACCGCCAGCGGGAAGGGTCCGCCCTCGTACAGCCGAAGGGCGCGCCGCAAATCGGCGGCCGCCCGGTCGAACTGGTGCTGCTGGAGGCGGACGAGTCCCAGGATGAAGTGGGCCACCGGGAAGTGGTTGTCCATCTCGAGCGCGTTCCGCAGGTGGCGCTCTGCCCGGTCGTATTGGCGGGCGAAGTACAGCCCCCAGCCCACTTCCGTGGTGATGATCAGCGACAGCGGATCCAGTTCCCGGGCGCGCCGGACCTGTCGCGACTCCTCGTCGAAGCGCCCCATGGCCACCAGCAGCTCGTGGTACCAGTGGTGCGCGGTGGGGTAGTTGGGGTTCAGTTGCAGGGCGCGCAGAAAACTCTCTTCGGCCCCCGGCCAATCCCAATCGTAATAGAGGCGGACATAGGCCAGCGACGTGTGCGCTTCCGCCAGGCCGGAGTCGATTTCCAGCGCCTTCAGGGCGGCGGCCTTGGCCTTGGGCATGCTTTCACGGGGCGGCACCAAACTGTAGAGGCTCAACAGGTTGTAGCAGTCGGCCAGCCCGCTGTACGCCAGGGCGTAGGCGGGATCGGCCTCGGTCGCCTGCCGAAAGCATTCGACGGCCGTCCGCAGCCCCCGGGCGGTGCGCTTGTTCCAGTGAAAACGCCCCTTGAGATAGTGAAGATAGGCCTCCGTGTCCTGGGTGTGGCGCTTCTGGAGCCGAGCCCTCTCCGCGCCGCTGAGGCGGACCCTCAGCTTGGCGGAGATCTCGCCGGAGATCTCCTCCTGCACGGCGAAGATATCAGTGGACACCCGGTCGTACCTCTCTCCCCACAACAGGGAGCCGTCCGCGGTGTCGACCAGTTCGGCAGCCACCCGGAGCCGGTGGTTCCAGCCCGAGACCCGGCCCAGCACGATGGCCCGAACCTTCAGCTCTTCCCCGATGCGCCGGGGGTCCAGCGGCCGGCCCTTGTAGCGGAACACGGTGCTGCGCGCCATCACCCGCAGTCGGGGCAGGTGCGAGAGGCTCATGATCAGGCTCTCGGTGATGCCCTCCGAGAGGAACTCGAGCCCCGGATCGCGGGTGGTGTTCTCGAAGGGCAGGACGGCCAGCGAATCGACTTCCGTGGGGGCCGGTCCGTCGAGCCCGGGGTCCTCTTCGAAGCGGATCGACCCGTCCGCGATCTCCCGGTAGAGGCGGACCGTACGCTCTTCCGGCTCGGCGTCCAGGTCGCGCCGCAGGGCTTCCCGGCAGCGCTGGAACTGCTGCAGGGCCTGCTGCCGGTGCCCGATCCGGGCATAGAGGCGCATCAGCCGCCGCTGGGCGGCCTCGTTGGAGGGCTCTTCGTCCAGCAGCCGGTTGAGGCAGTCGATGCCGTGCCGGGTGCGCCCCTCCCGTTCGTGAATCCGGGCCAGGCTCGAAAGCAGGTCGTGGAACAGCAGCCGCAGCTGTTCGCGCTTCCCCGCGGCCCACTCCTCGTACAACTCTTCGCCCAGCAGGTCCCCCGTGTAGAGGTCCAGGGCCGACTCGTGAAGTTCGGCGTCCCCACCGCCCAGCGCCCGCCGGGCCTGCTGCTCGAACGCCTCCGCGTCGATCCAGAGGCTTTCGGCATCGAGCGCCAGTTGTTCGTCCCTGCGGCTCAGGAATAATGATCCGGAGCCCGAGGCGAGGGCGGGCTCGAGCACCCGGCGCAGCATGTGGACCGTCTTGTCGAGGTTGTTGGTGGCTGAGCGGAGTTTGCTGTCGGGCCACAGGAACTCCATCACCTGATCACGATGGAGGCGGTGGTTGGGGGCGAGGGCCAGCAACTGGAGCAGCTGGCGGGCCTTGCGGCGCGGCCAGTCACGGTCTTGGACCGCGCGGCCGTCCACCACCACGCGGAACCGGCCCAGCAGGTGGATTTTGCATGAGCCTGCGCCCTTGGGGTTGTCGATCGCAGTCATAGCCAGGCTTCACCGGGTCCCCGAACAGTGTAACCACGCGGCCCGGGAGTGTCGATGCGGATCAGTCCCGGGCCACTTCCAGCACTGGCACCTCGGCGGCGGCCGCCACTTCGTCCCGCAGCGCTTCGGCCATCATTTCGACTCCGGCGGGCGAGCCCAGGCCGAGGTCTTCGGTCTCGGTGGCGATCAGGACGAGGTCGGGCCGGGCCTGCGAGACGATGTACGTCAGGGTCAGCGGGGTGAGGACTTCGCGGTAGTCGACCGCCTCGATCAGTCCTTCCTCGACGGCGGGAGGCCGTTCCCGGGGATCGACCGTGACCACGGTGAGGTTCGGGTTCTTCTGCAGCTGCCGCAACACCCGGACTCCCGCCGCTCCGGCTCCCACCAGCAACACTCGCATCTCCCCTCCTCCCGGCTCAAATCCAGCCGAGCAGAAACAGCCCATAGAAGAACAGCGCAAGGGCCACCGAACTGAACAGCGTCACCACCAGGCCGTGGCGCATCATTTCCGACGAATCGACGATGCCGGTGGCCGCCACCAGGGCCATGCGCCCGGACGCCGAGGGCAGCGAGTACCCGAAGGTGGTGGCCAGGGTGACCGGCAGCACCAGCTGGATGGCCGACAGCGACGGGTCGGTCGCCGCCAGCGTGATCAGGATGGGGACGAAGACCGCGGCGATGGTGGTGTTGTTCATCAGGTTGGTGAAGATCGCCGACAGCAGCACCAGCGCCAGCAGGCTGACCAGGAAGGGCAGGCTGGTCACCAGCGGGCCGATCAGGGAGGCGAACCAGCCGGTGGCTCCGCTGCGGCCCAGGGCTTCGCCCAGCGAGAGTCCGGCCCCGATGATCAGGAAGATCCCCCAGCTCACCCCCTTGACGTCCTCCCAGTCGATCACCCGCCTCAGCGCCAGGTAGGCCACCGAGACGACCGCCACCATGGCCGCCGACAGCAGGGTGGGGGGAAGGCCCAGCAGCGGTTCCAGAAAGCCTCCCGTGACCCAGAAGAAGGCGGCGACTCCGATGGTGAAGACGATCTGCCGCTCCGGCCTGCTGACCGCGCCCAGCTTGTCCACCCGTTCCCGCGCCGGCTCCACGTCCAGCGAGGCGACCCCGGTGGGGACCAGCCACAGCAGCAGGCCCCAGGTGAGCGGGAACATGAGCAGCAGCGAGGGCAGGCCGTAGAGCATCCAGTCCACGAATCCGAAGGGTTGAATCTCGGCCAGCAGCCCGGCCGCGACCGCATTGGCGGTGGCCCCCATGATGGTGCCCATGCCTCCCAGACTGGCGCTGTAGGCGATCCCCAGCGCCAGCAGCACCAGCAGCCGCTTGGCCTGCGTGTGGTCTTCCACCTGGCTGGAGATGGTCAGCGCCACCGGGATCAGCATGGCGGTGGTGGCGGTGGACCCGACCCACATCGAGAGAAAGGCGGTCAACGCCATGAGTCCCAGCAGCAGCTTCCGGATCGTGCCTCCGGAGGCCACGATCGTCAGCAGCGCCAGCCGCCGCGTCAGCCCGTGCTTGTGCAGGGCCTCGGCCAGGAAGAGGCTGGCCAGGATCAGGAAGACCACGGGCCGCGAGAAGGGTTCGAAGGCCGCCCGCGTGTCGCCCAGCCCCAGCGCCACGACGGCAACGGGCACCATCAGGGCCGCGATGGGGAGCGACACCGGTTCGAGCGCCAGGATGGCGCTGGTGAAGACGAAGGCGGCCAGGGCGCGGTGAGCCTCGGGGCCGAGTCCCTCCGGAGCGGGCAGCAGCAGGACGCCCACGGTCAGTCCCAGGACGATGCCGAAGCGGCTGAAGAGCCGCCCCACGCT
>JBFGHG010000156.1:0-6836 GCA_041578395.1 Acidobacteriota bacterium | reverse complement strand
GCGCCGGAAGTAGTGGCCGAGGCTTCGTTGGAGGGCGCCGATTCGTTGGCGGACGTGTCCAGCGCCGTGACCTGGTAGTAGTAGGTCGTGGAGGCGGCCAGTCCGGTGTCGCTGTGCGCCGAGGCGCTGACTCCCGCGGCCACCCGGTTGGTCGGCGAAGGGGTGAAACCCGCGGCCGTGTCCCGATAGACGTCGTAGCCCGCCAGGTCGGGTTCGGTGTTGTCGTCCCAGTCCAGGTCGATCCGGCTGGAGGAAACCGCGCTGGCGATCAGGCCCGCCGGCGCCGCCGGGGGCGTGGTGTCTGCGGGCCCCGGCGCGTAGGCCGACAGGTTGTCGAAGTAGTAGGTGTCGCCGGTGAACCAGCCTCCGTCGTACAGGACGATCAACTGGTCCACTGCGTTGTCGGGCGTGTCGCCGTCCCAGCGGGCGCTGAAGTCGAAGGCCAGGCGTTCCCACTGGTTCTGCACGCTGGTCTGGGCCAGGTAGCTGCTGTGGCGTCCCAGCGGGAAGTTGCCGCCCGTGGCCACCGAGGAATCCTCCAGCTGGACCGTGACGTGGGTGCCCGCCGGAGCCGTCGTGTAGACATCCAGGTAGAAGCGCTTGCTGTTGCGGAAGACCGAGGCGTCGGGGAGCGAAAACGCGTAGACGAGAGTGTCGTACTGCGTCCCCACGTCCCGGACGTAGTGCGCGACCACCGGCGAGGGGTTGACGCCCGAAGTGTCGGGATTGGCGGCATTGTCGTTCAGGGAGCCGGAAGCGGAGACCAGGGTGAGCCGGTTGCCCTCGAAGTCTTCGTAGACCGTGTCGACGCTTTCGGGAGGCTCCACGAAGACCGCCGCGGTCAGCGTCGTACTCAGGCAGCTGTTGGCCAGGACCACGCTGACGTCGCCGCTGGAAGTCCCGAAGTCGACGGTGATCGAACTCGTCCCCTGGCCCGAGACGATGGTGGCCCCGGACGGAACCGACCAGCTGTAGCTCGAACCGCTGCCCGACTCGCCGACGACGCTGTAGACCACGCCGTTTTCGCTTTCACCCACGCGGTCGGGCCCCTCCAGCGTGGGCCGGCGCGCGTCGTAGACGCGGACATAGTCGACCACCAGGTCCTGCGGGAAGATCGAGTCGTCCGGATTCCCCACGAAGGTGCCGCCCACGGCCATGTTCATCAGGATGTGGAAGCGCTGGTCGAAGGGCCAGGGGTGGCCGCGCAGGTCGGCCGGGGTCTTGCGCCCGAAGAGCCGGTCGTCCAGGTACCAGCGGATCTCGTTCGGCTCCCACTCGATGGCGTAGACGTGGAAGCCGTCCGAGAAGAAGCCGCCCCGGTTCCACAGCTCCGAGCCGGTGTTGCGGTTGTCGGGCCAGGCGTCGCCGAAGTGGACGGTCCCGTAGAGGACGTCGGTGGACTGCCCCTTGGTCTCCAGGATGTCGATCTCCCCGCTCTGCGGCCAGCTCCCGTAGACTTCGTCGGTGGGAAGCATCCAGAAGGCGGGCCACAGGCCCTGTCCCGCGGGGACCTGGATCCGCGCCTCGAAGCGCCCGTAGGTCCAGTCCCCCAGGTTCAGGGTGCGCAGCCGCGCCGAGGTGTACTTGCGCGAGCGGACCCGTTGCTTCTTGGCGGTGATTTTCAGGGTGCCGCCCGACACGGTGGCGTTTTCAGCGAGGTACCACTGCAGCTCCGAGTTGCCCCAGCCGCACAGGTTGATGTCGCAGCCGTCGCCGATCATCGGTTCCCACTTGCCCAGGTCGAGGGAGCTGCCGCTGAACTCGTCCGACCAGACGAGTTGGGAGCACTGCTGGGCGTGGGCGGATGGGGCCGAGAGCAGGACGAGCGTGAAAAAGACGAGGGGAGCGATGCGCACACAGATAGCGGTCATGAAAGTCGATCTCCTGACTGACGAAGTTGTTCGAGTCTGTTAGTCTAAGGGAAAACCTAAGTCAACTTCTCCAATTCTCGACCTTCAACCGAGGAACGCGGCCAAATTCCTCACTCTTCGAAACCCGTGACCGGCTCGAGGGCGGTGGTTCCGGCGGGTACGGGAGGTCTCTCACGGATCCTTCGCACCCTCGAAGCGATATTTCCTGGGCAATCGATACGGCCTGGCTGCCGCCCGACGTGAACAGCTTCGCCCGATCGGTCATCGGCGTACCTCCGAGGGAAAAGTCCATACGGGTTGTAGCTATAGCTACTGGCGGAGCTTCCGCCTACTCCCCGCCGTAGTAGATCTCGAAGGTCTTCAGCTTCTTGGCCGCCACCCACAGCAGCAGCCCGGTCAGCAGCGCCAGGCCGGGGATCGACAGCCAGGCGGGGGCCGGGTCGGCCAGGATCGTCACGGCGCTCAGCGGAATCGCCACCGGGCAGAGCGACTCCAGGTAGTAGATGACGCTGATCTGCTTCAGGGCCACGGGCAGGAACAGGTTGATCGACTCCCACAGGTAGATCAGGATGGCGGGGATCACGGGGTTGCGGATGCTGATGCCGGCCAGCAGGAAGACCGCGCCGTAGCCGATCACCGCCATCAGCGTGACCAGCGCGTAGCTGGCCAGATGGGACAGGCCTGCTCCGCCCAGCAGGAACTGGCGCAGGGCGTCCGTGCCGGAGTTGGCGTGCAGGAAGAAGAAGGTGGCCGTCACCGTCAGGTAAAAGGTCACGAAGGCCGCCGCCACCCCCGCAGCGAACTTGCCCATTACCAGGGTCCAGCGCGGCATCGGCGTCAGGAAGTAGTAGTGCAGCGTCCCCTCCAGCACCTCACCCCGAAAGAGGTTGGTGAACAGCAGGACGCAGCCGAAGAACACGATCAGCCGCAGATAGACCGTCCGGAACAGCACCGCGAACACCACGCTGGGCCCGCCCAGCCCCTCGAAGGTGCCGGCGGGGGAGAAGATCAGCGTCAGGAAGGCGATCAGGGCCGGGAACATGCTGAACAGCAGCACGCCCAGGGAGCGGCGCCCGATCAGGATGCGCTTGATCTCGAGCCGGAACACGGCCGCCGCCTGGCTCAGCCGCAGGTTCCAGTCGACCGAGCCGAGGGGAGCGGGAGTTGCGTGGCTGCTCACGTGGCGCCTCCATTGGTTCCGATCAGGTACTGGTAGACCGATTCCACGTCCTCGTCCGCCGGCGCCACCGTCTCGATCTGTACGCCGTCGTCCAGCACCACGCGGTTCAGGGCCAGGTAGAAACGGTTGGCGTCGCGGGTCCGGACCAGCAACCCGCGCTGGTCCTCGTGCAGCGCGGCTTCCACCACGTGGTCCTCCCGAAAGAGCCGCGAAGCCACCTGCGCCGGGCGGTTGCAGCGGATCAAGATCTGCATGGGGTGCTCTTCCACTTCGCCGCGCACGCCCCGGATGGCGCCTTCGGCCACCACGTAGCCGCTGTCCAGCAGGATCACCTGGTCGGAGATCAGGTCCACTTCCTGCAGGATGTGGCTGGAAATGATCACGTGCAGCCCGGCGGCGGCCAGCTCCTGGAACAGGGCGATCATCTCCGCCCGCGCCAGGGGGTCGAGGCCGTTGAGAGGCTCGTCCAGAATCAGGATGTCCGGCTGGTGCGAGAGCGCCTGGGCCAGCTTCACCCGCTGGCGCATCCCCTTGCTGTAGCCGGCCACCTTCCGCTGGGCCGCCTCCTCGAGCTTGACCTGCCGCAGCGCCTGCCAGGTCAGCTCCTCCGCCCTGGGATGCCCGAAGCCGTGAATCCGCAGGAACCCGTACACGAACTGGAAACCCGTCAGCCGCCGCGGGAAGGAGTCGTACTGGCTGCAGTAGCCGGCCCTCCGAAACAGCCGCACGGAGTCGAGCGGGTCGATGCCCAGGACCGAGATCGTCCCCTGGGAGGGCTGCAGCAGGCCGGTCATCAGGTTGAGCAGCGTGGTCTTGCCCGAGCCGTTGGGGCCCACCAGGCTGGTGATGCCGGGCGGAATGGAGAGGTTGACGCGGTTGATCCCCAGCACCTCGCCGTAGAACTTCGAGACGTGCCGAAACTGAATCCGGTCCTCGGGCCGCTCGCCGCTCATCAGCTCACCACCTCGTAGGCCCGCAGCTTGCGGTTCAGGATCAGCAGGCTGAGGCCGCAGAAGGCCACCAGCGCCAGCCAGGCTTCGAAAAGCGTCAGATGATCGTGAGTGGGGATCTCGAAGAACCAGGCCCAGATGGTGAAGAAGACCAGGATCAGGTTGAAGGCGTTGCCGAAGTCGACGTCCAGCACGGCGTTGGTGAACTGGCCGATGGCCGGCAGGATGAAAAAGACCCCGAACAGCGTCGCGGCCGCCACCGGCTTCCAGCGTACCCACGCGGAGACGGCCAGCGACAGCAGCGCCAGAGTGGCGATCCACACCCAGCTTCCCAGAAACAGCGCCGGCACGACCCGCCACTGTTCCGCGAGCCACCCCCACCCCGCCAGCGAGGCCTGCAGGCCGATCAGCACCCACCCCGGCACCCAGGTGATGGCCGACAGCAGGATCAGCACCACCGCCATCTTCCCCACCACGTACTCGCTGCGGCTGAAGGGCCGGCACAGGTACAGGGGCAGCGCGTTGTGGGACAGGTCCGCAGAAACCAGTCCCGGACCCACCAGGATGGTCAGCACGAAGGAGAGGAATCCCTGGATGTAGAGGAAGTTCAAGAAGAAGTTCGCGTTGATCGCCAGCACGCCGTCGAAGTCGCCGAGGTTCAGCCCGAACGTCTCCAGGAAACTGACGTTGTAGCGGATGTAGATGACCGCGGCGCAGATGAGCGGCCAGAAGAAGCAGGCCACGAAAAAGGCCGTCACGATACGCGAGGCGAAGACGTCCTGATAGGCGTAGCGCGGCAGGATGAAGAGCCGGCTCCAGGCGGGCGTGCGCTCCCCTTCGTAGGGGTTAAACTTTCGTTTGTAGACCGCCACTGTCGTCTCCCCGCATCGCTTTCAGGAAGATGTCCTGCACCGAGTCGCGTTTGTAGTCCAGCCTTCGGATCTGGATCTGCCGCTGGGCGGCCACCTCGTACAGCTGGCGGATCTCCAGCCCGGGCGGCAGCACCGTCTTGATGCGGCGCCCGTACAGGGCGCACTCGCAGCCCAGCTTCTCGATGCCTTCCAGAAAGCCGGCGTTGTCGCCGTCCGTCTCCAGCTCGATGAACTTCATGTTGGCCTTGCGCTCTTCCTCCAGGTTGCAGTAGACGGCGATCTCGCCCTGCTTGAGGATCAGCACCTCGTCGCAGCACTCCTCGACGTCCACCAGCAGGTGCGAGGAGAGCAGGATGTGTACGTCTCCGCTTTCGCGGATCTCCCGGATCAGCTTGAGCATGCGCCGGCGGGCCGGCGGGTCCAGGCCGTTGGTCGGTTCGTCCAGCACCAGCAGCTTGGGGCCGTGCGCCAGCGCCTGGGCCAGCTTGGTCAGCTGCTTCATCCCCATCGAGTAGGTGCCGATCTTGCGGTAGCGCGCCTCGCCCAGTCCCACGTAGTAGAGGGCTTCGTGCGCGCGCTCCAGCGCCAGTTGAGGCGGCAGTCCCGACAGCTCCGCCATCATGCGGGTCAGGCGGATGGCGGAGAAGTTGGCGATGAAGGAGTCGTTTTCGGGCATGTAGCCGGTGAGGCTGCGGATCTGCCGCGACTCGGAGCGGATGTCGTGTCCCAGCACTCGTCCCGTGCCGGCGCTGGGAGGGTGGAAGCCGAGCAGCGTGCGGATCAGGGTGCTCTTGCCGGCGCCGTTGGGGCCCAGCAGGCCGATGGCGCGTCCGGCCATCGAGCCCTTCAGCCCGTGCAGCACCCGCAGGCGCCCGAAGCTGACGTCCAACCCCTCCAACTCGATGACTGCTGACATCTGTACCGTACTCCCGCTACAGGGAACGGAGCATGCGATCGGAAAGTTCCGTAGGACGGGCGAGATGCCCGTCCCACGGTCAACGGATGTCCGACATCAGCTGCGTCAGGCCCAGGAATCCTCCCAGGCCGCCGCTGATCCCGAAGGGCGTGAAGCTGTCTCCCGTCCCGGCCAGCGTGATGCGCTCCTGCTCGGCGTAGGCGTAAAACAGCGACGACTGCAGCTGTCCGGCCAGCTGTTGCAGGTGCAGGCGCGCCTCCTCGGGCAGCTCCTCGCTCGAATTGGAAATCCCTGCCGCCAGGGGTTCCAGCAGCGAGCCGACGTCCTGGAAGACGAGCGCCGAGAAGTTGCTGTAGCGGTCCGCCGGCAGCCGCTCCAGGAAGGCGGCCGAGCGCGTCAGGGTGTAGCCCGTCTGCCGGTAGCCGATGGCGTTCAGAAGCAGCGGCCGGTTGGGCGCCGCCACCAGGTAGCCGTCCACGAAGACATAGTGCAGCTGCTGCTCGTGCCCCGGCATCACCAGGCTGTAGAAGGTCCGCCCGCCGGCGCCCTGCACCAGCAGTTCCAGCGGCGCTTCACCGTCGGCGGCCAGCCGCTCGTTGACCTTCGTCAGCGCCCATTCGATGGTGCGCTGCAGCCGCGCCGGTTCGTACACCTCCAGGACCATTTTCCAGGAAGGCTGCGGCAGCACCGGCCCGTCCAGCGCGAAGGCGATTTCGCCTCCCAGCGGGGCCGCGAAGTCCTGCTGGATGTTGATCCCCTCGTCCAGCTGGAACTGGACCAGCTCCTGCCAGGCGTTGGAGTCGGAAACCTCGAGCAGGCCGAAGAGGTCTTCCACCATCAGCTGCGGTTCCTTCACCACGAACGCCGCCGCCACCTTGGCGTCGGCCGACACGAAGTCGAGCGCGCCCATGGGCGCCGGCTCGGCCAGCCACGAGGCCAGGCCCCGCCGGGCCTGGGCGAAACTCACCTCGGCCCGGGTCTCGGTCAGGTCTCCCACGCTCTGGCGCTCGATCAGCACGTCGCGGACGTCTGTCAGCCCCAGGTTGT
>JBFGHG010000155.1:0-6845 GCA_041578395.1 Acidobacteriota bacterium | reverse complement strand
TCCGTGGAGTCGATCAGTATGGCTCCGCCCGGCGCGACCCAGGCGCGCAGGACCGAAAACAGCCGCCCGAGTCCCCGCAGAGTGCCGGCGATGCCGGTGCCGTTCATCAGCAGCAGCACGGTGTCGGCGGGCTGCGGCTGGGCCTCCTCGATACCGCTCTCGAACACGGTGCGGACTCCCCGCCTGCGAAGGATTTCCGCCGCCTGGGCCACGGGTTCGACCGCCACGACCTCGAATCCACGCTCCTGCAGAGGGACGCTGTGCACCCCGGCACCGGCACCGATGTCCACCACGGTGCCGCGGCACAGCTCCAGCGCCAGCTGCTCGAACTCCAGCAGTTCTTCCCCGGCGCGAAAGAAGACCTCGGCGTCCAGCCGGGCGGGTCCGTCCAGGCTGTGCTGCACCTCCAGGACCGCGCGGTGGTCTCCCCGGAAGTAGTCCCAGAGCGCGCGGCCGTACGGCTCGAGGGGGGGCAGCAGCTCGGCGTCGGAGGTCATCGCTGTGGATTCTATGCTGCCGATCGGCACGATGTGAGTCGTTGCAGGCGGAGTGGGGGGTCGGGGAAACGTCCTGGGACGTCGATCTGAGCAGCGACCTCGCGGGGCACTTGGTCCGTTTGAACTGCGGACCCTGACGTCTGAAACTCCTGAGACATCTTGACTGCATTTGATAGAGGCATTACGATGTCTCCATGAGGACGACACTTACCCTCGAACCGGACCTGGCAACGAAGCTGAAAGAATTGGCGCGCCAGAAAAAGTCGAGCTTCAAGCAGGAAGTGAACGACGCGATTCGGGCCGGTCTCGCAGCGACTTCCAAGCCATCCTCGAAGGTGAAACCGTTCCGGGTACGGCCGTTCTACTCCGCCTTCCGACCGGGCGTCGACACGGGCAAACTCAATCAGCTGCTGGACGAATTGGACGCGGAGGACTTTCGGGCCGAGGTTGAGGCCGAATCGTGATCCTGCCCGACGTCAACCTGCTCGTCTATGCCTACAACCCCGCGGCCCCGAAGCACGACGAAGCACGGACCTGGTGGGAATCAGCGCTGAATACGCCCCGGCCCGTCGCCCTTCCCTGGGTGGTCAGCCACGGATTCGTCCGCCTCACCACCCATCCCCGAGTGCTGGTGGAGCCGCTGAGCCCGGGAGAGTCGCTTCTGCGGGTGCGGGGGTGGCTGGAGCGACCCTACGTTCAGATCATCGAGCCGGGCAACCGTCACCTGGACATCTTCGAAGCTCTTCTCGGCGAGGTGGGCGTCGGAGGCAACCTGGCGACCGATGCGCACATCGCGGCGCTAGCCATCGAGCACCAGTGCGAGTTGCATTCCAACGACACCGATTTCGCCCGCTTCAGCGGCCTTCGCTGGCGTAATCCGCTGGGGTGACGAGCGTCAGGGCGCCGACGCTCATTCTCGTCCGAACTTCTCCACGATGATGGCCGTTTCGAGCGAGTCGGCAGCGGCTCGTCGAACCTCCCAGCCCCCAGACGAACGCGATCGTAGCCGTCCTCGTCCGCCAGCGGCTCGATGTCGAGCACCCGGCTGAGCAGGCCGTCGTAGTTGGTCGTAAAAACCGCCGCCCAGGGCAGACCGGCCAGGGACGCGTGGACCTCGTTGCACGCTGCGGCGACCTGTTCGGCCAGCTCCTTCCAGAGGGGCAGCCGCCGGTCGCTGCCGTCGCGCGCGGGGCACAGGTGCGAGATGCCAGCGCCGACGAACCAACAGCTGGCCGTCGTACTACCTCTGCGCCAGCATACGGACGTGCCGCTCGGGCAGAGGACGAGCGGGCTTCTCCGTCAAGTTTGCCCCTCCCGAACGAGATCTGCCGCCTTCTCGCCGATCATCACCGCCGAGGCATGCGTATGACCCCGGGGAACGGTCGGCATCACCGAGGCATCGACCACGCGCAGCCCCTCCAGGCCCCTCACCCGCAGCCGCGCGTCGACCACGGCCCCCTCGCCGCTGCCCATCGCGCAGGTCCCGACCGGATGGTAGATCGTCTGCGCTTCGGCGCGCACCGAGGCGGCCAGTTCCTCGTCCGATACGGCGGCGCTCCCCGGCACGATCTCCCCTCCGTCGAAAGCCGCCAGCGCCGGAGCCGCCACGATCCGCCGGGCGATCTTCAGACCCTCCACGGTGGTCCGCAGATCCTCTCCCCCCGCGTCCGAAAAGTGATCGGACTCGATCAGCGGAGGCTCGAGCGGGTCGGCGGACCGCAGCCGCACGCGCCCGCGGCTTCGCGGCTTCAACAGCATGGCCGCCAGGCTGAAGCCGTGCTCGGTCGGCTGGGTCAGTCCCTCGTTCAGCCACAGCACGGGCAAAAAGATAATCTCGATGTCGGGATGCTCGAGTGCCGGTCGCGTCCGCACGAAGGCGACCGCCTCGGCGCCGTTGGAAGTCAGCGGTCCACGCCGGAACAGGAAGTAGCGCAGCAGGTTCCCGAACGAGTCCGCGCCCATGAGTGATACCGGTTTGGTGCTGCGGACCAGGATCTTGCCGGCGGGATGGTCCTGCAGATTTCGGCCCACCCCGGGTAGATCGAGCACGATCTCGATCCCCAGCCCCCGCAGTTCGTCCGCCGGTCCGACTCCCGACCGCATCAGCAGCTGCGGGGAGTTGAAGGCGCCTCCGCACAGCAGCACTTCCCTCTCACAGCGGGCCGACTCCTCGCGTCCGTCCCTCAGGTACCGGACCCCCACGGCGCGGCGGCCGTCGAATTCGATCCGGGTGACAACGGCACCGGTGAGCACCCTCAGGTTGTTCCGTCCCCGCACCGGCCGCAGATAAGCGTCCGCCGCACTGTGGCGCTTCTCCCGCCGCTGGTTGACCTGCACCAGCCCGGCGCCCTCCTGCACCGCCCCGTTGCTGTCGTCGTTGCGGGGTATCCCCGCCTGCACGGCCGCCTCGACGAACGCCTTCGACAGCGGATTGGGCTGGCGCAGATCGCTTACAGAGAGCGGCCCCCCCGCCCCGTGGAACTCCGACGCGCCGCGGCTGTTGTCTTCGGAGCGTACGAAGTACGGCAGCACTTCGTCGTAGCTCCACCCCGGGTTGCCCAGCGCCTCCCACTCGTCGTAATCGGCGCGGTTGCCGCGCACGTACATCATGGCGTTGATGGTGGAGCTGCCGCCCGGGGCCTTGCCGCGCGGCACGTAGACGGTGCGCCCGTCCAGGCCCGCGTTGGGCTGGGTCTGGTAGTCCCAGTCCAGATCGGTCTTGAAGAGAGTCGACCAGGCCAGGGGAATGACGCTGGCGGTGGGACGTTTGGCCGGGCCTGCCTCGAGCAGGAGAACCCGGGTGCGGGAGTCGGAGGTGAGGCGGTGAGCCAGGACGCAGCCGGCGGACCCGGCGCCGACGACGATGAAATCGTAGCGGGACTGGTCCGACATGCGTTCCAAAAAAAATGGGCAGGCCGATACCGCCCAGGCGGCCGCCTGCCCAACTGGTTCTCGAACCGGGGGTTCAGACCCCCCCGGCTGTGGGGACGCTTACCAGCCGCGTCCGCCGCGCGGACCGCGGTCGTACCCGCCGCCGCCGCCACCGCGGTTCTCGCGGGGCTTGGCTTCGTTGACGGTCAGGCTGCGGCCTTCCAGCTGCGTGCCGTTGAGGGCGTCGCAGGCGGCCTGGGCCTCTTCGGGGCTGGCCATTTCCACGAAGCCGAAGCCGCGCGAGCGGCCCGTCATGCGGTCGGTGATCACCCGAGCGGACTCGACGGTGCCGTGTTGCGAAAACACTTCTTCGAGGGTCCGATCGGTCGTCGAGTAGGGCAGTCCGCCCACGTACAACTTGTTGCTGTTCACTGTGCTCCTCCTAAGAGAAATCTCGAGTCACCATTCGCGGGAATTGCGACTCCTCGCAAGGAAGAACAGAAACGCCGTGTTCGGGCGCATGGATTCGTCGGAAGCCATCTTTCTGGAGGAATCTTGTTTCACACGGGTGAGTCTACATTCGGGTCTCTGAAAACGAATCCAAACTTCTTCAGGAGACCCGCTACCAAAGAAGTAGCTGTAGCGTACGAGAAAAGGGCCTGCAAGTCAACTCGATTCGCTCTCGATTCGTTAGAATCACTGCCGAGGAGGCAGATATGAAACCGCGTATCGAGACCCGCCGCTCTTTCGTCGGCAAGACCGCGAGCGCGGCGGCGGGCCTGGCCCTGGCGCCGGCCCTCGTCGGGTCCCGTGCCCTGGGTCAGGGCCACCACCCCCGCCCCGCCGCCCTGGGCGGCCCTCCGCTGCGCAGCGATCCCTACCTCGGCTGGCCGACGATCGACGGCTCGGACGAAGCCCGGCTGCTGGACGCCCTGCGCCGGCGCGAGTGGTGCCGGCTGTACGGCGACATTACCACGGAGTTCGAACGGCGGTGGGCCGAGTTGCTGGGCGTCCGCTACTGCACCGGCGTGGTCAACGGCACCAACGCCCTGTACGCGGCGCTGAACGCCCTCGAAGTCGGCCCCGGCGAGGAGGTGATCGTGCCGCCCTACACCTTCGTCGCCACCGTCAACGCCGTGCTGCAGCAGTTCGCACTGCCCGTCTTCTGCGACAGCGACCCGGAGACCTTCCAGCTGGACCCCGCCACGCTCCAGTCCCGGGTGGGCGCCGCCACGCGCTGTCTGATGCCGGTCCACCTGGGAGGCGGGGCGGCGGACATGGACGCGGTCGGGGAGCTGGCGCGGACCAAGGGCCTGGCCGTGATCGAGGACGCCTGCCAGGCTCATTTCGCCGAGTGGAAAGGGCGCCGCGTGGGGGGACTGGGCGACATCGGCTGCTTCAGCTTTCAGGCGTCCAAGATCCTGCCCTGCGGCGAGGGTGGGGCCCTCGTCACCAACCGGGAGGAGCTGCTGGACCGCTTTCACGCCTTTCAGAACAACGGACGCGACCGCCTCACCGGGACCCGCGACGGCTACCGGCACCACGGCTCCAACCTGCGCATCACCGAACTGCAGTCCGCCCTGCTGCTGGCCCAACTGGCCCGCTTCGACGAGACCTGCCGGCGGCGGGAAGCCAACGCCCGGCATCTGACGCGGCTGCTGGACGAGATCCCCGGTGTGACCGTGGCCCGCGACCTCCCCGGCTGCACCCGCAACACGTACTACCTGCTGATGTTCCGCTACGACGGCCGCCACTTCGCGGAGCTGCCGCTGGAACGGTTCGTGGCGGCGCTCGAACAGGAAGGCATCCCGGTCTGGCGGGGCTACCGGCCGCTCAACCGGGAGCCGTTTCTGAAGACCACGCTGGAGTCGAAAGCCTTCCGCCGCATCTACCCCGCGCGCCGGCTGAGGCGGTACTGGGAGGAAAACCAATGCCCCGCCAACGACCGGCTCTGCGCGGAGGGCGTCTTCCTGCAGCAGGAGGCGCTGCTGGGGAGCCGGGCCGACGCCGAACAGGTGGCGGAAGCGGTCGAGAAGATCCGGGTCCACGCCGAGGCACTGAAGGAGGCATGAGGCCGCAATGCCGGCTAGAATCGTCTTCTCAGGTCGGCCTGGAGACACGGATCGCCATCGTCGAGGAGAAGCAGTGCCGTTCCGCCTGCGGCTCGAACTGGACATTCTGACGCCGGTCTTCGACCCCCAGCGGCTGCGCTCCCCGGCTACCGCAGGTGAAGGCCGAGACGTATCGCGGAAGACCGTGCCCATGCCAGACTCGTCCCCACTGCAGACGTTCGAAGAGATCGAGGCTTTGGCTCACGGCTTCCGGCCGGCGCAGATCCTGCTGGCCGGGGTGCGCCTGGGCATCTTCGACGCGCTGGGGGAAACGGCCCGAGGGGCGAACGAGCTGGGGGAGGAGTTGTCGCTGGACCGGCGCGCCGCCCGCATCCTGTGCGACGCTCTGGCGGGCGCGGGCCTGCTGCGGAAATCCAGCGGGAGTTACGCGAACACCGAGGCCGGACGCCGCTTCCTATGCTCCGCCAGCCCCGAGTCCAGAGTCGCCAGCCTCCACCACCTCGGACTCCTCTACCAGCGCTGGGGGTGGCTCCACCAGGTGGTCCGGACGGGACAGCCGGTGGGCGACGGCCAGCTGGATCCCGCGCTGCTCTCC
Organism: Acidobacteriota bacterium; assembly: GCA_041578395.1. Taxonomy (GTDB): domain Bacteria; phylum Acidobacteriota; class UBA6911; order RPQK01; family JANQFM01; genus JBFGHG01. The sequence goes on along the minus strand of JBFGHG010000155.1, from coordinate 810 downwards.
GGGAAGCACTCGTTCGCCCGCGCCATGGCCGACATCGGGCGGACCAGTGCCGTGCAGACGGCCGACGCCCTGGAGCTGAGCGGCGTTCGGCGGATGCTGGACATCGGGGGCGGGCCGGGGCTGTACGCCATCGAGTTCGTGCGGCGCCTCCCCCAACTGCGGGCCGTCGTGCTGGACGATCCGGAGACCCTGGAGGTGGCCGCGCGCAACCTGAAAGAAGCCGGCGTCACGGAGCGGGTCGAGCTGCGGGCCGGAGACGCCTGGGAGGACGACCTGGGCAGCGGCTACGACCTGATCCTGCTTTCCAATTTCGTCCACATCTACCCGGCCGCCGACAACCGTCGTCTGGTCGAGCGCTGCGCCCGGGCGCTGGCTTCCGGCGGACGGCTGGTGATCAAGGACTTCCTGCTGGAGGCGGACCGGACCTCCCCGGCGGGCGCTTCCCTGTTCGCCGTGCAGATGCTGGTCTCCACCCAGGGCGGCGACTGCTACACCCGCGAGGAGATTCGAGGCTGGTTCGAGGCGGCGGGACTGAGGCTCGAGCAGGTCACGGCGCTCACCGCGCAGTCCAGCCTGATCATCGGGCGCCTGCAGATTGCAGGGCGGCCTTGGCTCAAAGGTTCATGATTCGAGTCCTCGAACCGCTCGCGGCCAACGTGAAGAAGCGGCTGGTGAAGTCGCCCAAGGTCTACGTGCGGGACAGCGGAATCCTCCCTACCCTGCAGGAAGTGGACAGCCTGGACGAACTTCTCGGACATCCCCGCATCGGGGAGTCGTGGGAGGGCCTGGCCGTCGAACACCTGGCCGCCT
>JBFGHG010000154.1:0-6863 GCA_041578395.1 Acidobacteriota bacterium | reverse complement strand
CGCGGCCTTCTAGGCCGCGATTCCGGGGAATCACAGGCAGGAATGCCTGTCCCACCCGGATGTGATTAGATGGCTCTTCGATGGAACGGCTGCAGAAAGTCATCGCCCGGGCCGGGATCGCGTCGCGCCGCAAGGCGGAGGAGCTGATCCGCCAGGGCCGGGTGACGGTCAACGGAACCGTCGTCACGAAGCTGGGGACGCAGGTCGATCCGGCGCGTGACCACGTCAAGGTCGAGGGCAAGCGCATCCGGCCCGAGCCGCTGGAGTCGTGGGCGGTGCACAAGCCCCGAAACGTGGTCTCGACGGCCGCGGACCCGGAAGGCCGTCCCACCGTCACCGAGTTGGTCCGCTCCTCGCGGCGCCTCTACCCGGCCGGGCGGCTGGACTTCGACAGCGAGGGGCTGGTGATCGTGACCAACGACGGAGATCTGGCCCGCCGCGTGACGCGGGCGGGGGGCCACGAGAAGCGCTACCGGGTCAAAGTCCGGGGCGTTCCCGACGAGGGGCAGCTGCGGAAGCTGGCGGCCGGAGTGAAATCGGCCGGCGAACGCTTCGCCCGCTGCTGGATCCGGATGCTCCGGAGCGAGCTGAACAGCTGGCTGGAAGTGCGGCTGCGCGAGGGGCGCAACCGCCAGGTGCGGCGCATGTTCGAGTCGATCGGACACCCCGTGATGCGGCTGCGGCGGATCGCCATCGGGCCCCTGCAGCTGGGGGACCTGAAGCCGGGTGCCGCCCGGCGGCTCACCGCGCGGGAGATCGAGCAGTTGAAATCGCCGCGCCCCTCGCGTTGATAGAATGATCCGGGATGTTCACGGGAATCGTCACCGACCTCGGGCGGGTCGACAGCACCGAGACCAGCGCGGAAGGATCGCGGCTGCGCATCCGCAGCGCCCTGGTCCCGAAGATGGAAATCGGCCACAGCGTCGCCGTCAACGGCGCCTGCCTGACGGTCGTGGCGACGGGCGGCCAGACGTTCGACGTCGAGGCCACGCCCGAAACCCTGCGGCTGACGAATCTCGGAGACCTCGCGGTTGGCTCCCCGGTCAACCTGGAACTGTCGGTGCGTCTCTCCGACTTTCTAGGCGGCCATCTCGTCCAGGGCCACGTCGACGAACTGGGGCGCGTGGCTTCGATCCGGGAAGAGGGCAACTCCTGGATCTACCGGTTTTCGGCTTCGCCCGACTTTCTGCGCTACTGCGTGTACAAGGGAAGCGTCACCGTGGACGGCGTCAGTCTGACCATTTCCGGGTTGGGCGAGCGGTGGTTCGAAGTGGCGATCATTCCGCACACCCATGAGGTCACGACGTTCTCGGCACTGGCCCAGGGGGACGCCGTCAACCTGGAGGCCGACCTGATCAGCAAGTACGTCGAATCCCACGTGCGGCGCCTGGGCACCCTGGCGGTGCTCTTTCTGCTGCTGTGTCTGAGCTGGGGACGGGGCCTGGCCGGAGAACTCTCCCTGCAGCCCAATTCGATTCTGGTGTACGCCAACAGCAACGCCGCCGGCACCCAGTCGTTCGTCATCCGCGTGGCCCGGCCCTCTCCCGACCTGGTCTTCGAGTGGGAGAACGTCAACGACCAGGGGACGGTGCACGTCTACCGGCAGGCGCTCGAGGAGAGCCTCGAGTTCACCCTGCTGCAGCTGTTCGAGGTGGGAGTGGACCAGGACTCGCCCGACCGGACGACGCTGCAGCTGTCGCGGGCGGCGTTCGAAGTGCTGGAGCGGACGAAGAGAATCAAGCTGCGGCTCAACGGCACCTTCGTCAAGATGAAGGTGGTGGGGGAGGAGAGCTTCTCGCTGGCCGTCGATCGAGAGACGGTAGAAGTGAAGGGGCTGCGCGTCGAGGACGACCGGCGCGGCAGCTGGCTGTTCGCGCGCGACCCGGAGCGGCCGCTGGTCCTGCATCACAAGACTCCCTACTTCGAACACCGGCTGAAAAGCGTCAGCACCCCGGATCGCCCCTCGCTGCGCTGGATCCGGCGGCTGCCCCCTATCAAGTGAGTACTCACAGGCAGAATGCCTGTGCCTCCGCCGATCCGCTATAATCGACAATTCTCGGAAACGGAGCAGCGCTATGACTCTGGATCGTGTGCAGGACGCTATCGAAGACATCCGCCAGGGAAAAATGGTCATCGTGGTGGACGAAGAGGACCGCGAGAACGAGGGCGACCTGACGATCGCCGCCGAGAAGATCACTCCCGAGGCGATCAACTTCATGGCCACCTACGGTCGGGGGCTGATCTGCATGCCGATGACCGAGCGGCGCCTGGACGACCTGCAGGTACCGCTGATGGTCTCCGACAACCGCTCGGTTCACGGGACCGCGTTCTGCGTGGGCATCGAGGCCCGCCGCAACGTCTCGACCGGGATCTCGGCGGCGGACCGGGCCATCACCGTGCTGACCGCCATCGACCCCGCCACCCGGCCCGAAGACCTGATCATGCCTGGCCACATCTTCCCGCTGCGGGCGCGTCCCGGAGGAGTGCTGGAGCGGGCCGGCCAGACCGAAGCGGCCGTCGATCTGGCCCGAATCGCCGGGCTGGAGCCGGCCGGGGTCATCTGCGAGATCATGAACGAGGACGGGACGATGTCCCGCTTGCCGCAGCTGCGGGAGTTCGCCGACGAGCACGGGCTGAAGATCGTCTCGGTGGTGGACCTGATCCGCTTCCGCCTCGAGACGGAGCGCTTCGTCAAGCGGGTGAGGACGCTGCCCTTCGCTTCGGAGTTCGGAGAGTTCCAGCTGATCGTCTTCGAGAACGAGCTGGACGGCGACCATCACCTGGCCTTCGTCAAGGGAGATCTGCGCGGCGAGGAGCCGGTGCTGGTGCGGGTGCACGCCGAGTCGCTGCTGGGAGACGTCTTCCGCAGCCTCCAGGACCCGGCCGGCCGCGAGCTGACGTCGGCGCTGAAGGCGATCGAGAAAGCGGGCCGGGGTGTGCTGGTCTACCTGCGGCTGAAGCCCAAGGACGAGCAGCTGCTGGCCGAACTGGAGCGGCACGCCGGCCGCGTTCCGGAGTCACTTTCGGCGAGCACCGCCTTCCGACACCACGGGGTGGGGGCTCAGATCCTGGCCGACCTGGGCCTGCGCAACATTCGCCTGCTGACCAACCATCCCAAGAAGATCGTGGGGGTGGAGGGCTTCGGCTTGAACATCGTCGAGCAGATCCCGATCGAGACCGGGGTCAAGGCTCCGAAATCCAAGGTCTGAGAGTGGTCCGGCCTTGCGGGCCGGATCTGGTACTTCGGAGAATGACGGGCGGGGATGCCCGTCCCACTTCAGTTCTTCTCCGCGACGTAGCCTTCCTTGTGGTTCACCTTCAGCTTGTCCGGCTTGCCGTCGCCGTTGACGTCCACGTCGACCTCCACCTTGATCTTGCGGAACTTGCCGTCGGGGGTCGGGTTGTTGGACACGTAGCTGAGTGTGTACTGGCTCCGCAGCAGGGCGGAGATCGTCTCGAAGATTCCGGGAAAGGCCTGCACGAAACGCGGGAAGTAGGCCTGGCCGCCGGTGTACTTGGCCAGCGCTTTGAGCGTCGACTCGGCCTGGTAGAAGTCCATGCGGAAGGTGGCGGGAAGCCGGTGCTCGGCGCGGGCCAGGAAGTTGCCGCCGATCGCCACCGGGTAGATCACGACGTTGGTCTTCTTGGCCGCCTTGAGCAGCTCGCTCAGGTTGTTCTTGCTGAACGTGTCCAGACCCGTGGACACCAGCACCATCGCGACCTTCCCCTCGACTTCCTCCAGCCGCTCCATGGTGTCGATCACCGCGTCGTACATGTTGCTTTCGCTGAAGGCGGGGAAGTTGAGCCGGCGCAGGGCGTTGACCGCTTCGTTGGGGTTGTCGGTGAAGTCGACCAGGATCTCCGGCCGGATGTCGTAGGCGACGACCGCCACGTAGTCCCCCTGGCGCATCCCCTGGAGGAAGAAACGGGAGGCGAGCCACACCTCGTAGAGCAGCTCCCAGTTCAGGAACCGGCTGTACTCGGCGACCAGCACGGCGGTCATGGGGGCTTCCACGGGCGAGAAGTTGGTGATCTCCTGTTCCACCTTGTTCTCGTAGACCTTGAAGTTGTCCTTGGTCAGACCCAGGATCAGGTTGTCCTTCTTGTCCTGGACGGTCACGTCCACCTGGATCTGCTGCACGTCGACGCGCAGCGTGGCCCTGCCTTCGGGGCGGTCCTCTTCCTCTTCGATGGGCCGCGGTTTCTGCTGCTGGCCGAGCAGCCCCGCGGCGGCTCCCAGAGTGACCAGAAGGAGGGTGACGGAGATCTTCGAGAGATGTTTCATGTTCATCACCTGGGCCGGCTGCAACCGCGCGGGAAACCGGTGTGGACCCCCGCCGGATCTGCTTTTGCGGCTCGAAATTCATGGTAGCACAGGCGGGGAGCGCCACCAGGGTGGCGTGTTACAATCCGAACACGGTGACGCTGGAGCAGAAAGAGCGAAGGCTCGAAGCGCGGCTGCGGGAGTACCGGCGGGCGATCGTCGCCTTTTCGGGGGGCGTCGACAGCTCTTATCTCGCCTACATGGCCTCCCGGGCCCTGGGACGCGACGCCCACTGCGTCACGGCCGTTTCCCCCGCCGTCTCCGGCCTGCAGCTGGAACTGGCCCGCGGGTTCGCCCGCCGGCACCGGCTCAACCACCGCGAGGTCCGCACCCGGGAGATGGAGGACCCCAACTACACCTCCAACCCCTCCGACCGCTGCTACTTCTGCAAGAGCGAGCTGTACGGGCTGCTTTCCGTCCTGCGGACGGAGTGGGGTGCCGAGACCATCCTGGACGGCAGCAACCGGGACGACGTGGCCGACTGGCGCCCCGGCCGGCAGGCCGCCGCGGAACTGGGGGTGATCAGCCCGTTGCTGGAGTCGGAGCTGACGAAGGTCGACATCCGCGAACTGTCGCGACGGCACGGACTGGCGTCGTGGAACCTGCCCGCCATGCCCTGCCTCTCGTCCCGTTTCCCGTACGGGACTGAGATCACGGCGGAAAAGCTGCGGCAGGTGGAGCGCGCCGAGGCGTTTTTGTGGGAGCTGGGCCTGCGGAACTTCCGGGTCCGCCACCACGACGAGCTGGCCCGCCTGGAGGTCGACGCCGCGGAATGGGGGCGGATGCTGGATTCCGAAACCCTGCAGCGCATCGACGAGCGGCTGCGTGAGCTGGGCTACCGCTGGGTCACGCTGGACCTGGGCGGCTTCCGCTCCGGTTCCCTCAACGACCTGATCGAACTGTCCGATTGAAGAGTGAGTGCCACGGGCACAGAGTGGCGCGGGCATCCTGCCCGCGATTCCGGTGAGAACAAACATGACAATGCCAAAACGTTTCATGGCCCTAGCCTGGCTACTCCTCTGGTGCACCGCCCAATTCCTCCCCGCCGCCAGCCGCCTCCCCGTACGCGCCCGGCACGGCATGGTGGTCTCCGCCAGCCCCGAGGCCAGCCAGGCCGGACTGGAAATCCTGCGCGCCGGCGGCAACGCGGTCGACGCGGCGGTGGCCGTCGGATTCGCCCTGGCGGTCACGTTGCCGGAGGCGGGCAACATCGGGGGCGGCGGGTTCATGGTCATCCACGACCCGGAGCAGGGCAGGGAAACCACGATCGACTACCGCGAAATGGCCCCGGCATCCGCTCACCGGGACATGTACCTGGACGAGGAAGGCAACGTGGCCGAAGGCCGGTCGACCGTGGGGCATCTGGCTTCCGGCGTTCCGGGCTCGGTCGCAGGGATGCACCTGGCCTGGAAGCGCTACGGCAAGCTGCCCTGGGCCGATCTCGTGCAGCCGGCGATCCGGCTGGCCCGGGACGGTTTCGTGGTCAGCTACACGCTGAGCCGGGGGCTGGAGAACAAGGTGGAGCTGCTGGAGAAGTTCCCGGATAGCCGCCGCATCTTCCTGCGCGACGGGCGCTTGTATCAGGAAGGGGAGATCTTCCGGCAGCCGGAGTTGGCCGTCACGCTGGAGCGGATCGCGAAGGACGGGCCGGAAGTCTTCTACAAAGGTGAGATCGCCCGCCAGATCGCAGCCGAAATGGAGGCCAACGGCGGCAACATCATGCTGGACGATCTGCGCAACTACGTCCCCAAGGAGCGCCCAGCCGTGCGGGGCAGCTACCGCGGCCACGAGATCGTCTCGATGGGACCGCCCAGTTCCGGTGGACTGGTGCTGATCGAGATGCTCAACATCCTGGAGAACTTCCCGCTCGCCAACCTGGGCGCGCGTTCCAGCCAGAGCATCCACCTGATGGCCGAAGCCATGCGGCGGGCCTTCGCGGACCGGGCCGAGTACATGGGCGACCCCGATTTCTCGGACATTCCGTCCGAAGGCCTGATCGACAAGGCCTACGCCCGCCGCTGGGCCGACGGGATCGACCCCCACTGGGCCACGCCCAGCGAGCGGATCTCCCACGGGCTGCCGGTGGCCGTGGAAGCAACCCAGACCACGCACTATTCGGTGGTCGATGCGGCGGGCGGGGCGGTGGCCTGCACGACCACGCTCAACGGCGGGTACGGCTCTGGCGTGACCGTAAAAGGCGCGGGCTTCCTGCTCAACAACGAGATGGACGACTTCACGTCCAAACCCGGCGTCCCCAACGCCTATGGACTCATCCAGGGTGAAGCCAACTCGATCGGCCCCGGCAAGCGTCCGCTGAGCGCCATGACTCCGACGCTGGTGAAGAAAGACGGCAAGCTCTTCATGGTGGTCGGCAGCCCCGGCGGTCCGACGATCATCAACACTGCGTTGCAGGTGATCCTCAACGTCATCGACTACGAGATGGACATCCAGGAAGCCGTCGACGCCCCCCGCGTCCACCACCAGTGGCTGCCGGACCGGATTCGGGCGGAGGAGGACGCCCTGGTGCGGGACGTCGAGG
>JBFGHG010000153.1:0-6867 GCA_041578395.1 Acidobacteriota bacterium | reverse complement strand
GCGTCGGCCCCCTCGCCGCCCCGGAAGACCCCCTCCTCGACCTTGTCGCCGGCAAACTGGAAGCCCTCGAACTCGGCAACGCTGGGCGAGGCGCCGGGACGGACCCGGTGCCGAAACGCGATCGGCAGCAGACCGGCCGTTCCGCCGGCCAGGTACTCGACCGTGACGTCGACAGCCACCTGCTGGGGCTGGACCAGCTTGCCGTCGGGCCAGCGGACGTGTCCGCGCATGAGGGGAACCCGGAACTCCTCCACCCGGAAAGACCCGGCGTACCAGCCGTCGTCCCACTCCTCGGCGTTTTCGCGCACCAGTCCCACCGAGTAGGTCCCCAGACGCGCCTCGGCGGGAATCGGCCAGGTGGACTCGGCCAGCCCCGACTCGTCGAAGCGCACGGGGAGTTCGAAGCGCTGGTCGCTGCCCGTGTGCGAGATCCGCACCTTTACCGGCAGCTCGCGGGTTTCCGGCAGGGTGAAGCCGGTCCCGCTGCGGCGCCGCAGGACGTGCTTCATGTGGACTGTCTCGGACGGCCGAAAGAGGGGCCGGTCGAAGATCGTATGGGCGCTGGCCAGGTCGGACCCGTAGTGCTGAGGCAGCTGGTAGCGCCAGGGCTCGATGCCGTCGTCCCAGTTGCTGTGCACGAAGCTGAAGTCGCCCTGGCTGCGGGCGGTGACCAGCAGGCCGTTGGAGTACTCGTTCCAGGAGCAGTAGGGCGCGTCGGACGGGGGCGGGAGTTGCTCGAGCCAAGCCAGCCCGTCATCGCCGGTCGTCGCCTCGCCCCGCAGCTGGCCCGAGCAGTCCCACACCTGGATCGCCGCTCCGGATGCCGGCTCTCCCGTCTTGAGGCGCGTCACCCAGACCAGCGAGTTCTCGATCCCCCACTTGAAGTGGACCGCCAGGTCGGTGACCAGGGCGGTGGTGGGGACGTACATCGACGCCGGGATGCCCAGCAGCGCCTCTCCCAGGACGCGGCTCTCCAGCTCCACCACGTAGAAGCCGGGTTGCTCGAGCGGAATGCCCATCACTTCGAAGGCCTTCGGGCCGTTGGGCTTGGGCAGGGTGAAACGCCGGGCGCGGCCTTCTCCGGACGGCACCGGGACGGCCGCTGGGCTTTCCGGCTCGACCAGCGCCTCGGCCTCGGCCTGTTCGGGAGTCTTGACGGGCGGGGGGGCGAAGACCGACTGCTTGCGGTCGTCCCAGCCGCGGGCGCGGACCTTGGCCAGCCATCCCAGCACCTCGCGGACGTCGGCGGTGGGAACGGAGAGGACCTGGCCGGGGAGCGAGGGCTGCTCCAGCTTCAACCCGGCGAACTCGAGGTCCGCCTCCAGGTTTCTCACCGTCACCGGAAGGATGCCGCCCGCGCGGCTTTCCAGCACGCCGAAGCGGTCGGCGAATTTGGCCAGGGGCGGCAGCTCCCCGGTCCGCACGGTGAGCGGGAACTCGGCCTGATTGAGCAGCGGGCGCCCCGCGTCGTCCTGGAGGCCGTCCGGCAGGCTCAACTCGAAGCTGGCGTCGGCGGGAAAGGGTCCCTGGAAGCTGACGATCTCGGTCCACTCTGGGGGATCGTCCCCCTCTTCGGGACCGCGTTCGAACCCGTCCGGCCCGCGCAGGCGGAAACGGCGGGCGTCCTCCCAGGCCACGGGTGCGCTCAGGTGGACCCGCATCGGAGTCAGGGCCACGCAGGGCCGGTCGGCGTTCTCGCGGGTGCAGTGAAAGCGGGCGTGAAAGTCGGGGCGGGTCTGGAAGGTGAGCGTCTGAGCCTCACTGGTGGCGACACCGCTGGAAGTCTCGATCCCCACGCCCCAGTGGAGTGCGACCTCGGCGTCTTGCGGGAAGGTCAGCCGCGCGCCGACGAGCAGGAGCCGGGCGTCCATCTCCTCGTCGCGCTCCCGGTAGGGGTAGGTGGAATCCAGGACCTCCCGGCGGTCCTCGCCTTCGACGATGCGGACGCCGATACGCTGCGCGTTCCCCTGCACTTCGAAGAAGGCGTGCCGCAGCACTGTTTCCGGGACGGCGGGCGCGTCCAGTTCCAGGATGAACACCTGGTTCTCGTCGATCCCCCGCGACCCCTCCCAGGGCCGCGACTGGACTATGGCCGGCCCGCCGGTGGAGAAGCGGAACACGCGCGGCCCGGCCAGCCGTTCCCCGTCCAGCGTGGCCAGGCCCTCCCGCAGTTGGAACTCGCAGCGCACGCCGGCCGGCAGGTCGCGGCCGAAGTCGTAGACCCAGTTGTGGGTGTCCACCCAGCGCGCCGTGCCCTCTTCGGAGCAGTCGATCTGGAACGGCTCGACCGTCTCGCGCGGGTCGCCGAAGGGGGTCATGGCTACGGAGAAGCGGGCCTGCACCTGCCGCACCCGTTTGACCTCGCCCTGAGGGGAGAAAAATTCGACCTGCGGCGTCTGGGAAAAAGCGAGGCTCGAAGCGAGCCAGGTCGAAACGAAAACCAGAATGGCGGCCGGATGGCGGGGTGGGCGCATGGACTCCTCCTGAAAAGCGGGTCCCTGCCGTCTTGGCGAGACCGCGTTTCAATCTTACAGGAGCGTTAGTGGCGCAGTTCACGGGATGGTTCCTGCCGCGGTGAGGGAGTCGGGCCGAGACGAGCCCACGACGGCAGGAGTCCTCATAACGATTCGATTGAGCCGGCGACCCCAGCCTCACTGCTCAGCCGGCAAGAGCTTCGAGTTTCTGCTGGATCCGTTTATCCATCCGTTCGACCACGCCGACGGTGGGGTGTCGAGAAAATGGCCCCAGGTGCTCTCTTGCAGCTTCCAGTGCGTTGGACGCCATTCTCGAGGCGTAGGCACGATCCCCCTGGGCATCCGAGATGAAAGCCAGCGCACCGAAGTACCGATACCGGCTGACTGGATACACGAGAGTGCTCTTTTCCCCGGAGGCCATGGCTTCGATCACCTCGTCGTAGAGCTCGGCAAGCTCCCGCGCGACCACGAACCACGCGAATTCCAGGTAGGCGTTGCACCTGATCCCTGCCGTTTCCCGCTCCACCCGCACAGCCTCTCGATAAGCATCCAGTGCCGCTCCGGTATCACCTTTGGTCGCGTGTGCTTTCGCGATGACCAGCAGCACGGACGCTGCGAAGGCTCCATCGGGGTTCTCGTCGAGGTACCGCCTGCCCAGGCCGATCGCGGCATCGGATAGACGGGGATCCCCCTGTTCCGCGAGCGTGACCGCCTGTATGCGAAGACAATCCGAGCGCCGGCTTCGCGCCCGCGCGAGGCGCCGTTCGAAGTCAGTCGCTTCCTCCTCCGACCAGGTCGTTCGCCGGTACCAGTCTCTCTTGCTCATCCGTCTGGCTGGCCTCGAGGGCTGGATTGGCAGGCGCTCGGCCGACAAGCTCAGCCCCCGATGTGCGACATCTCCACCTTGGGCAGCCCGGCCGTCTCGGCGGTGCGAAGTTCGGAGTAGCGGTCCTCACGGGAGGTCCAGACCCCGGTGATGATCGCTTCCAGTTCACCGTCCCCGGCACCGGCCCGCAAGGGCTCGCGCAAGTCGAACCCGCGGGCCCCGAACAGGCAGGTGAACAGCTGTCCTTCCGGGGAAAGCCGGGCGCGGGTGCAGTCTCCGCAAAAGGGCTGAGTCACGGACGCGATCACGCCGATTTCGCCCCCTCCGTCCCGGTAGCGCCAGCGGCGGGCCACCTCGCCGCGGTAGTTGGGTTCGATCGGTTCCAGGGGCAGCTTGGCGTCGACGGCGCGCACGATTTCGGCGGCGGGGAAGACCTGCTCCAGTTTCCAGCCGTTGGTGTTGCCCACGTCCATGTACTCGATGAAGCGCAGGACGTGGCCGCTGCCGTGGAAACGCCGCGCCAGCGGGACGATCTGATTCTCGTTGACGCCCCGCTGCACCACGCAGTTGACTTTGACGGGTCGCAGGCCGGCCGCAGCCGCGGCTTCGATCCCTGCCAGGACCTGCCCGACCGAGACGCCGAGGCCGTTCATCTTGCCGAAGATGGCAGGGTCCAGCGCGTCCAGGCTCACGGTGACCCGCTCGAGGCCGCCCGCCCGCAGCTGTTCGGCCTGCACCGGCAGCAGCAGGCCGTTGGTGGTCAGCGTCAGGTCCTCGATCCCCTCGGTCGCCGCCAGCGACCGGATCAGGGTGGGCAGCTCCCGGCGCAGCAACGGCTCGCCGCCCGTGATGCGGACCTTCCGCACGCCCAGGCGGGCGAAGACGCGCGTCAGGCGGACGATCTCCTCGAAGGTCAGCAGCTCTTTGCGGGGCAGGAACTCGTAGTCGGGCCCGAACACCTCCCGCGGCATGCAGTACTGGCAGCGAAGGTTGCAGCGGTCCGTCACCGACACCCGCAGGTCCCGCAACGGCCGGTTCAGCACGTCCCGTGCAGGCATAGCCGTATTCTACACCGCGCTACTTCAACTCGACTTCCACGACGTGGACCGGCTCGGCGGAGCGGTTCACGATGCGGTGGGTGACGTTGGCGTCGCGCCAGCCCGCGTCGCCCGGCTCGAACTCGACGGTCTCCACCGCCCCTCCCTCGTGAAACTCCAGCGTGCCGCCGCGGACGATGACGCCGACATGGGGTCGGTCGTGGGTGTGTTCGGGGTACTCCACTCCCGGTTCCAGAATCACTTCCTTCACCACCACCCGGTCGTTTTCGAGCAGAATCGAGCGCAGGTTCGGCTGCACCTCCCACAGACTGGCGCAGCCCACCACGGCGGCGGCCACCGCAACGGCCCCCAGCACCATCCATCGCCTCATCGGGACTCTCCTTCCTCCGCCGGGCGGGCCAGTCTGGCTTTCACCGCCTGAATCCGGTCGTACGACTCCTCGAGCCGCCGAGGCTCCAACTTCCCTTCCTCGACCAGCTGTTGCAGCGCCACGAACGCCTTGAAGGCGATCTCGGGGTCATAGCGCTGGTTGTTGCCTATGGCCAGGATGTCGACGCCCGCTTTGACCGCCAGCTCCAGGCTCTTCTTCAGACTGTACTGCTCGGTGATGGCCCCCATCTGGATGTCGTCCGACACCACCGGGCCCTGAAAGCCCAGCTCCTCCCGCAACAGACCGCCGATCACTCTGGGCGAGAGAGTGGCCGGGAAGGCCTCGTCCCACTCCGCGTTGTACAGGTGCGCGGTCATCACGAAGTCCGGCAGGCCCTCGCCAATCAGCGTGGCGAACGGCTCCAGCTCCGCTCGCTTCCAGTGGCGCGTCACGTCGGGAAGGCCCAGGTGGCTGTCCTCGACGCTCGATCCATGACCCGGAAAGTGCTTCACGCCGGACAAGATCCCTTCCCGATGAAACTCCTCGATGGTCCAGCGCGCGTGTCTCGCTACCAGCTCCGGATCCTGGCCGTAGCTGCGCTCCAGTTCGGCGATGATGGGATTGTCGGGGTTGACCGCCAGGTCGAGCACGGGCGCGAAGTTGACGTTCACCCCCAGCTCTTTCAAGGTGCTGGCGATGCGGCGGGCGTTTTCCCGGGTGGCCTGTTCGTCGTCCAAACCGCCCAGCTCCGCCTGCGAGCGCGTCTCCGGAAATCCCCGCTCGGGTTTGAGCCGCGCGATCCGGCCCCCTTCCTGGTCGATGGCGATCAGCAGCGGAATCTCGGCCGCCTCCTGCAGACTCGCCGTCAGGCGGCGTACCTGCTCCGCAGACAGGACGTTTCGGAGCGGCTGGCGGCTGGGGACGTCGAAGTCGAACAGGATCACGCCCCCCAGATGCAGCTCCCGTACCTGCTCGAGGAACTCGTGATCCGGCTCCAGCTCGGTCCCCCGGAACCCCACCATCAGCATCTGCCCGATCCAGCGGTCCAGCTCCAGGTCGTTGGCGGTCGCGGTGGCCTCCTCTTCGCCCGGCGAACAGCAGGAGAAGGCAGCCGATCCGGCAGCCAGCAAAGCGAAAAATATCGTGATCCTCATCTTGGTCCTCTCCTCGGTGGGCGGCGCCTGCCCGACCCGCCCCGAACTTGGTAGTATAAAAGGGTTCAGGGGACGAGACGACATGGCTGAGCGAAAAGAGACCGGCAAGGACGAGACGCGGCAGGCCCAGCACCCGCACTACAGCACGCTGCGCGAATACTTCGTGACCACCGTGGTGTGTACGATTTTCGCCCTGTTCGTGACCACCTACGTCGTGCACCCGATGACCGTCCCGACTCCCTCCATGGAACCCACGATCCTGGTGGGCGACCGGCTGCTGATCGACAAGTTCACGATCCGCAACGGCTTTCGCGAGACTCCCCCCCTGACGCCGGAACACGACATCCAGCGGGGGGACATCCTGGTCTTCAAGTTCCCCGAGAATCCGGAAGTGCTCTACGTCAAGCGGCTGATCGGGCTGCCGGGGGAAACGCTCGAGATCCGCGACAAGGAAGTCTACGTCGACGGCCAGCGGCTCGAGGAGGACTACAAGGTGCACCGCGACCCGCAGATCCAGCGGCGCCGCTCCAACCCGCACGCCTTCCTCAACGAGCCGGCCCGCGACAACTACGGCCCCATCCGCATCCCGGAAGGCAACTACTTCATGATGGGGGACAACCGGGACAACAGCGCCGACAGCCGCTACTTCGGGCTGGTGCCCCACGACTACATCGTGGGACGCCCCCTGTTCGTCTTCTGGTCCTACGAGGACGACGAACGCGCCTACCAGCGCACCGACATCGTCAAGCTCTACCTGGAGCGCATCCTCTACTTCTTCCCCCGCACCCGCTGGGCCCGCACCGGCCACTTCGTGGAGTGAGTGGCGCGGCCTTTCAGGCCGTGATTCCGGAATCACGGGCAGGATGCCCGTCCCACCTCTTACTTCTGGTGACACTCCCGAAAGCGGCGGATCAACGCATTGGTCGACACGTCGTGGCCCAGGTCGGGCTCGGAGTCCGACTGCAGCTCGGCCAGGATCTTCTTG
>JBFGHG010000152.1:0-6902 GCA_041578395.1 Acidobacteriota bacterium | reverse complement strand
CACCGCGCCCGGCGTGGACATCCTGATGGGCGCCAGCAAGATCGGCGCGCTGGGCAGCCCCACCAACTTCGTGGTCGCTTCCGGCACCAGCTTCTCGGGCCCCCACATCTCCGGTTCGGCGGCCCTGGTGCGGGACGCGCTGGCCCGGCCCGGCTTCACCCCTTCCGTGGTGCGGGCGGCGCTGATGAACACCGCCACCAACCTGCGGGAGGCCGACGGCACCCCCATCTCCGACGACGACCTCAACAACCTCATCCACGAGACGGGAGCGGGGTTGGCCGACCTGGTGGCCGCCATCGAGGTCCGGGCCGTGATGGGCACCAACGAGCTGAACGGCCTGGGCGGACCCGATGATCCGACCCAGCCCGACTTCCTCCCCAGCTACAGCTTCGGGGAGCGCAACTGGCTGAACACCACCAAGCCCGCCAGCCAGCAGCAGGCGGTCATTAACGTGACGCTGGCCGACCTGGCCGGCGGCGGGACCTATGAACTGGCCACGGTGGACGCCGGGGCGGACCGCGGCGACGTCACGCTGCCGCTGGACACTCCCGGCTTCGGCCTGACGGTGAGCCCCTCGGCGGTCTCCCTGCCGGCGGGCGGGACGGCCACCTTCCAGGTGCAGGTCAACGTGGACGGCAACCTGGTCCCTGTCGCCGGAACCGACGTGACCGGCGCCCAGGCCTCCGAATTCCTGTGGTACGTGACGGCGCGCCGCAGCGACAACACCGAGACGCTGCGCATGCCCTTCTACCTGCGGCTGCTCGAGGGCGGGGCCGACAACAACCCGCCCCTGGCCCTCAACGACCAGGCCTTCACGGAGCAGGACACGCCCGTCACGATCGCGGTGCTGGACAACGACTCCGACCCGGACGGCAACCCGCTGACCATCGTCAACGTGACCGATCCCCCCAACGGCACGGCAGCCGCCAACCCCGACGGGACGATCACCTACACCCCGGCCGCCGGCTTCGTGGGCGAGGACCTGTTCAACTACACCGTCAGCGACGGCGAACTGGAAGACACGGCGCAGGTGAGCGTGCTGGTGGGTTCGGCCGGCTGCACGCCGACCGGCGAGTTCTTCGACGACCTGGAACCCGATGCCGACCCCGGCTGGAGCTTCCAGACGGCACAGAACACGGTACCGGCCAGCCTGACCTGGGCCGTCCGCACCGACCCGCTGGCCCAGAGCGGCAGCAACTCCTTCCACAGCGACGCTTCCGTGACCGGCGTGAAGGACGACTACCTGATCTCGCCGGCGATCGTGGCCTCGCCGCAGACCCGGCTGATCTTCTGGCACCGCTTCAAGTTCGACGTGGGCTCGGAGCCCATCGACGGCGGCGTGCTCGAGGTCAGCACCGACGGCGGCGCCAACTGGACGGACGTGCTGGACGCCGGCGGCTTCTTCCTGGAAGGGGGCTACAACGGAGTCCTGCGCAGCAACGGCAACCCGGGTGTGATCCCCGGCCGTGCCGCCTGGACCAGCTTTTCCACCTTCATCGACGCCAACAACCGCGTGGTGGTGGACCTGTCTGCCCTGGCCACCGACGAAGTCCTGGTGCGCTGGCGCCTGACGCTGGACAACACCATCGTGATCGGCGACGCCGGCACGGGCTGGTGGATCGACGATGTCCACTTCACCAACACGGGCTGCAACGCGCCGCCCATCGCGGTCGACGATCAGGACGAGACGATGCAGGACACGGCCGTCACCGTCGACGTGCTGGCCAACGACTCGGACCCCGAAGGCGACCCGATCACCCTGGACGCGGTCTCTGAACCGGCCAACGGCTCGGCGGCGATCAATCCGGACGAGACGGTCACCTACACGCCCGACGCCGGCTTTTTCGGGATGGACAGCTTCACGTACCAGATCAGCGACGATCAGGGCGGCAGCGACACCGCCACGGTGTTCATCACCGTGACCCCGGACGACGACGACCCCACTCTGGACCGCAAGGTCACGGGCGGCGGCTGGATTCCGGACGGGGCGCAGAAGGCCAACTTCGGCTTCAACGCCAAGTTCAAGGGCGCCAGCCCCGGCGGCAACATGAACTACCGTGCCAAGGGGAGCAACGTCGGCATCAAGGGCGACGTCCGCACGCTCTCGGTCGGCGAGTTCGAGGGCAGCTTCGGCGGCAACTGCACCCTGGACAGCGGGGTGGAGTGCGAGTACGAGGTCTTCGTGGAGGACAACGGCGAGCCCGGCAAGGGCGCCGACCGCTTCGCGATCCGCATCTTCACCGTGGGCGGCGTGCTGATCCACGAGGCGGACGAACTGCTGGGCGGTGGAAATATCCAGATCCACAAGCCAAAATAACGCCCGAACGTTGACCATTGACCGGGGGAGTGGCGGCATCCGGCTGCCGCTCCCCGGTTCGGCTTTCCGGTGGTGACCATGCAGACGTTCCTCAGACTGGCCCGGCTGAGCTTGCTCTTCCTGGCCGTACCGCCTTTGGCCGCCGCGGCGCAGTCTCCGCCCTCCGACGACCAGGTGCTGGTCGAAATCGGCGGCCGGGGCTACACGGTGGCGGAGTTCCTCCTCCACATCCGGCAGATCAACCCCCGCATCCGGTTCTGGGACCTGCCGGCTTCCGAGCGGCAGAAGCACCTGGACGATTTCGTCCAGCGCAAACTGTGGGCCCTCGAGGCCCGCCGCGCCGGCTTCGACGAGGACCCGGAGACGCGGGCCCGGATCGACTTCTTCACCGACGGCGTGCTGGCGACCGGCTACAAGGCCCGGCTGCAGGAGCAGATCGAGGTCTCGCCGGAAGAGCTGGAAAGCTACTACCGCGAGCACCTCGACCAGTTCCGCACCGAGCCGCGCTACCACCTGCGCCACCTGCTCTACTCCACGCCCGAGGAAGCCCTGGCGGCGCGCGAGCGGTGGTTGGGGGGCGCTTCCTTCGGCGAGCTGGCGGGCGAGCGGGGCCAGGGGGGCGGACCCATCCTGAGCGAAGACAAGTGGTTCACGCCCGCCATCCTGCTGCCCGAACTGCAGGAAGCCGCCCGCGGCCTGGAGCAGGGCGAAATCAGCCAGGGGATCTATTCCAGCTACGGCTACCACCTGCTGCGGCTGGTCGAACTCGAGCCCAGCCGCCAGCTGACCCTCGAGGAGTCCTCGGCGCGGATCGAAGTACAGTTGCGCCGGGCCAAGTCGCGCGAGCTGCATCGAGAACGGTTGGAGCAGCTGCGCGAGCAGTTCCCGGTGCAGGTCCGCGTGCCCTGAGCAGCGGTGGGACGGGCATCCTGCCAATCATTGCCGACGGGAAGAATCACGGCCTGGAAGGCCGTGCCACGAACAGCTCCCCCCGCAGCGCCTCCACCGGATCGACCCTCGTCGCCCGCCGGGCCGGCAGATAGCTGGCCGCGCACGCGACCCCGACCAGCAACAGCGAGATCCCGGCGTAAGTCGCCGGGTCGGCAGCGGCCACGTCGAACAGCAGGCTCGAGGCCAGCCGGGTGAGCCCGAGGGCGGCCAGCAGGCCCAGGGCCACCCCGCTCAACGACAGCACCAGCCCCTGCCCCAGCACCAGCCGCAAGATGCTCCCCTGCCGGGCGCCGAACGCCATCCGCACGCCGATCTCACTGGTACGCTGCTGCACCGAGTAGGAGATCACGCCGTACAGCCCGATCGCGGCCAGCCCCAGCGCCAGCCCGGCGAAGGTGGCGATCAGGATCAGGGCGAAGCGGGTGGGCGCCATCGCCTCCGCCACGTACTCCTGCATCGGACGCACGTCGGCGACCGGGACGTTGGGGTCCATCGCCTCCACTTCGGTGCGGACGGCCCGGGCCAGTCCGGGGTCGGCGGCGGCCGTCCGCACCGCGAAGCTCTGGGGGGCGTAAGCGAAGGAGCCGAAGGGAAAATAGATGGCTTCGCGTCCCTCCCAGGCCAGGCTCTCGGTACGCACGGGCTCCACCACGCCCACCACCGTGAAGGTGGCCCGCTCCAGCGAGAAGTCGTCCAGGTTGAAGCGTTCCACGATCATCTGCTGATCGACCGGGTCCTCGCCGGGGAAGGCGCGCCGGGCCAGCTTGTCGTCGATCAGGATCACCTCTCGCGCCCCCTCCCGGTTGTCGGCCTCCGTCAGCAGCCGGCCCGCCGTCAGCCGGATTCCCATGGCCTGGAAGTAGCCGGGGGTCGCCCAGCGGTAGTCGGCCTTGTTGCGGTTCCATTCGGTTTCGGAGACGCCGATCCGCCCGTAGGAGAAGATGTAGTACTGATCGCCCCCGGCCAGCGGCAGGGGACTCACGCTGCCGGCCGCCTGCACCCCGGGCAGCGCCTCCAGGCGCCGCTGCAACTCCAGGAAAAAGTCGACCCTCGGTTTGGGCTGCCGGTATTCGAAGGCGGGTAAAGGCACCGACAACGTGAGGACGTTGCGCGTCCCGAAACCGGGCTCCACCCGCTGCAGGCCCAGAAAGCTGCGCAGCAACAGCCCGGCCCCGATCAGCAGCACCATCGCCAGGGCCACCTCGACGACCACCAGCGACGCGCGCAGCCTGTTGCCGCGGATGCCGCCCGTCTCGGTGCCCCGCTCCTTCAGCGACTCCGCGAGGTTGGGGGCGGATGCCTGCAGGGCGGGCGCCAATCCGGCCGCCAGCGCCGCCAGCAGCGTGATTCCGCAGGTGAAGCCGAGCACGGCGGCGTCCAGGCCGACCTGCTCGAGCCGCGGCAGGTTCTCGGGCCGGATCGTGACCAGCAGCCGGATTCCCACCCAGGCCAGCCCCAGACCGGCCACCGCCCCGGCCACGGCCAGCAGCAGGCTCTCGGTCAGCAGCAGCCGGACGATGCGCGCCTGGCCTCCCCCCAGCGCGGCCCGGACCGCGATCTCGCGTTGCCGCGAGGCGGCCCGTGACAGCAGCAGGTTGGCGACGTTGGCGCAGGCGATCAGCAGCACGAACCCCCCGGCGGCCAGCAACGCGTACAGGACCGGACGCACGTGGCGGACCACGTCCTGGTGCATGGAGTTCAGCTCGATCTGCATCCCGGCGTTGGCGTGAAATGGATACTGCTCCCGGAGGCGCGCCGCCAGCGCGTCCATCTCCGACTGCGCCTGCTCCAGCGTGACGCCCTCCTTCAGCCGCGTCACCACGGTCAGCCAGGCCGCGTCGCGGGGATTGGTGTCCATCGCGATCGGCAGCACCCGCCACAGGTCCACGTCGGTGGGCATCCCCGCATCCGCCGGCAGGTGGATCCGGAAGTCGCTCGGGAGCACGCCCACCACGATATTGGCGTTGCCGTCCAGCTGGATGTTCTTTCCCAGCACGTCCGGGTCCCCGCCGAAACGCTCCCGCCACAGCGCGTGGCCCAGCAGCACGATGCCCGGAGGGATCTTGGCGTTGGGGTCCAGGAATTCCTTGGGGTCGATGGGGACGGCGTCTTCGGAGTTGAAGTCGCGGCCCAGGACCGGCCTCACCCCCAGCACCTGGAAGAGGTTCTCCGTGCACCACCCCATCATCAGCTGCTCGGCCCGGCCCTCGCCGGTAATGGTGCCGTTGATGGCGAAGGCGCCGGCGAAGTCTTCGAACAGGGTCGTCTCGGCCTTGTAGTCCAGGAAATCGGGACCGGAGACCAGCGAGCGGCCCGCCTCCGCGCTGGACGACCGCGTCCAGGCCAGCACCAGGGTCTCCGGATCGTGGTAGGGCAGGGGGCGGAAGAGCACCGAGTTGGCCACGCTGAAGATGGCGGCGTTGCTGCCGATGCCCAGCGCCAGTGTGGCCACCACGATGGCCGTGAAGCCGGGCCTTCGCACGAAGCCGCGCAGGGCGTAGCGGAGATCGGAGAAGACAGAGATCATGGCAAAAACGTACCACACACCTCGTCGTGGACAGGCTCGACAAAACGACGGGCGGGGATGCCCGTCTCGCGACCCATTACGGGTCCCGGGCCTGCCCGTCGAGCCGAGCCTCGATCCGCGCCAGCCGCGCCTCCAGGGCGGCGATTCTCGCCTCCTGCTCCGCCAGCCGGCGGTCTCTCTCTTCCACCAGCTGGTTCAACCCCTGGACGGCCGCCAGCGCCACCGAGGCCACGTCCATGGGGTTGATGTGCCGGTCGTCCGTCCCCAGCCCGAAGAGGGCGTGAAAGTCCTGCGCCATCGGTCCCAGCCGCTGGACGCCCTTCTCCTGGATGAAGTTCCAGCGCGAGACGTCCAGCTCCTTCACCCGGCCCAGGAGCTGGACGGGGTCCACCGGCTCGATGTTCTCTTTCAGGGCGCGGTCCGAGGGGTAGAAGATCCCGTTGGCGGTGAGGTTGCCCGCGATGTTCAGGTTGCCGGTGGGACTGAGGTTGAAGACGGTGGCGGCCCCGGGGCCCATCAGGACGCGGCCCGATGAAGTGATGCTGAATTCGAAGCCGCCCGTGCCCACCCGGTTGAACCCGAAGCCGCCCAGCGAGTTGACCAGGAAGGACCAGGTCGTCCCGGAGTTGCTGTCGTTCAGCTCGAAAATCGGCCCCCCGTTGTTCTGCAGGACGAACAGCGTGCGCTGGGCCGTGCTGCCGGACGCTTCTTCGACCCTGATCTGGGCCGAGCCGTCGCTGCGGCGGACGTGCAGAGAAGCGGACGGGCTGTTGAAGCCGACCCCGATGTCGCCGTCCCCTCGTATCCTCAGGCTATTGCTGGGAGCCCCGGCGTCGACCTGGAACACCCCGGCGCTGATTCCCACCTGATCGACCTGAAACGCTGACTCCCCCACCCTCAGGTCGTACGCGAGACTACCGGAGTTTTGTTCCAGGCGCGCGACTGCGACCGAGTCGCGGATGTGCAGCGACTGCTGAGGGGCTGCGGTGCCCAATCCCACGTTGCCCGCGGCGTTCAGGTAAAGCGTGTTGGTCGGCGCGCCGGCCTCGATCGTCAGCGGAGTCGTCCCCCCGTCCACGTCGTCGATGGCCAGCAGGTCGGCGCCGT
>JBFGHG010000151.1:0-6924 GCA_041578395.1 Acidobacteriota bacterium | reverse complement strand
GCTCCCGGTGCCGCTGCTCGGGACTCGAAGCCGCCGCCTCGTCCGGCAGGACGCCCACGTTCTCGAGCGGAACCCCGGGGCGGCTGCCGCGGCTGCGCAGCAGGTCGATGGAAGCGTTGACCGCGGCCCGGTGCAGGTAGCTGCCCAGGTTGTCCGCCATGGCAGCGGGATCTCCCCGGCGCAGCAGCCGCAGGAAAATCGTCTGCAGGACGTCTTCGGCGTCGCTGCGGTTGCCGGTGACCCGGTAGGCCGCCTGCAGGACGGGTCCGGCGTGGTCCTGGAAAATGCGCTCCAACTCGAATCTCCCCACCGGATCAGTGTTTCGTGCCGCCGCCTGCAATCGAGACTCCTTTTTCGCTTCTTCATCCATATCGACGGTCCCCGCGACGGGCTCGTTAACAGCGGGCCATCAAAAACCGGAGTTCTCCGGCCCCACCAACCATTGAACGGAATCACCGGGGCGGATCGTTCCACCGCGCTCGACCCGGGCGTACACGCCGCCCCGCCAGTCCGGCTCCAGGGCGCGGCGCAGGCCGGGGCAGGCTTCGTCCATTCGCTCGCAGGGCCGGGTCTCGCCTTTGACCAGCAGCACGGCGGGGCCGATCTGGAGCCGGCGGCCCCGGGAGCCGGCCAGCGGCAGGCCCACCACCATCAGGTTGGCGCGGCGCGCGGAGGGGTCCACCGGCCGGGCCAGCTCCGCCGACGCTTCGCGCCAGGCGTCGCCGTCGATCAGGGTGACCTGGCGCGTACCCCCGACGTTGGCATTTCCCCGCAGTCCGTGACCGGCCACCAGCTCGGCGCTGTCGACGGCGTCCATGGGGCCGCGGCGGAAGCGCTTGATCCAGATCTTCTCGAGGATTCCCGGAGTTCGGCTGGACGTGCTCACAGGGGCATTGTAACGGCCCCCGCAGGGGTTGCGTGGGGGCTTTGTTGGTATACTCGGCCGAGAGGTGAAAGAAGCAATGTCGACTCTGCGTGTGCTGCGCTCGATTCTGGCCGTAGCCGTGACGATCCCCGCCGCCGGCTTGCTGCTCTGGGCGGCTCAGCAGGAGCCCGTTCAAAGCGGGCCTCCGCCGGACGACCTGGCTTTGCGCCGCGCCGCCCTGGCCGGCCATTGGACGCTGCATCCGTTTCGCGAGGGCACCCCGCCCCCGCCCCCTCCGCCCTTTTCCTCCCAGCGCAGCGCCGACGACCGGCAGCCTCCGCTGGAGAGCGTGGCCCGGGTTCGCTTCCGGGTGGACGCTGAGGCGATTAGCGGCACCGCCGTCTTTCCCGAGGGGATCGTGCTGACGGACCAGAACCGGGACGTCACCGGCCGCCCCGGGGTGGAATTGGACGACGTCAGCTTCGATGGCACGCAGTTGAAGTTCCAGGCGACCGTAGAGGGGAAGAGGCTGGAAGCGGAACTCGAAGCCAAGGGAAGCCGCTTCTTCGGGCGCTGGCGCGTCGCCGGCTCGGAGGAAGCGGGCGACCTCTACCTGGTCCGGCGGCGGTAACCCCTCTCCAGCCGGTCAGTCCTCCAGAAACTCCCGCATCCGCGGGGTGAGCCAGTCGAATTCCTTCAAGAAAGCATCGTGGCCGAAGCGGCTCGAGAGGAGGTGCCACGTGGAGTCCTTGCCGCGCTCCAGGAGGGCCTCGTGCACTCCCCGCTGCTCGTCGACCGGGATCAGAGGGTCCTGCTCGACTCCCATCACGAAGGCCCGCGCCGTCACCCGCTCCAGCGCGTCCGGGAGGCTCTCGAAACCGCGGCTGACGTCGAACAGGTCCATCGCCATGGAGAGGCGCAGGTAGGAGTTGGCGTCGAAGTTTTTCAGGATCTTGTTGCCCATGTGATCCAGGTAGCTCTGGAAATCGAAGGTGAGACCGTCCAGGGTCGGCGGCTCGATCGGATCGCAGGAGAAGCGGCTGTTGAAGTCCTGCCGGGAGCGGTAGAAGATGGTCCCGATCTCCCGGGCCAGCTTCAGACCCTGCCGCGGAATCTCCTCCCCGTAGAACCCTCCCCGGAAGGCCGGGTCGAGCATGATCGCCCGGCGGCCGACGTGGCGGATCGTGGAGGTGTAGGGGCGCGTGCGGTCGGTCCCCGAGAGGGTGAAGACGTGGGCGACGCGGTTCGGGTAGCGGACCGCCAGCAGGAGCGTCTCCATGCCCCCCATCGAGCCGCCCGCCGCCGCCCGCAAGGTCCCGATGCCCAGGTGGTCCAGCAGCCGGACCTGCACGTCGACGATGTCGCGGATGGAGACGATCGGGAAGTCCCCGGCGTAGGGGCGGCCCGTCTCGGGGTCGAGGGAGCGGGGCCCGGTGGTGCCGGCCCAGCCGCCCAGCAGGGAGGCGCACACCACGAAGTGGCGGTCGGTGTCGATCGCCATGCCCGGCCCGATCATGCCCTCCCACCAGCCCGGCTCCGGGTTGCCCTCCCGCGAGCGAGCGTGGCTGGTGGCCGAAAAAGCGGGGCAGACCAGGAAGGCGTTGTCGGCGCGCGCGGTGAGGCGTCCCCAGGTCTCGAACTCGATTTCGACCTCCGGCAACAGGCCGCCGAACTCGAGCTGGAGCGGACGCCGGTCCACGAACCGCTCTGCTGCAACCTTGGTCATCCTCGCCATCCCTGCCCCGGGGTTCACTTCGCCTGAGAAGACCGCCAGTATAACTCGAGCATTCGGAGGTCCGGGATACAATGACCCCCGGAGGCGACCCATGAGAGTGACGGCGCAAAGGCTCCTGGCGGTGGTTCTGGCCACGCTTCTGCTGTGGGAGTCACCCGCCGCGGCGACCCCGCTGCGCTGGCGCATCGACCTGGAGGCGCCGGTCCGCTTCGTGAAGGTGCTGTCGGGGGAAGTGGTGCTGGCCGGCACCGAGCGCCACCTGTTCGCCCTCGCGCACAGCGACGGGAGCCCCCTCTGGCGGCTCCGCAACGTTTCGGTTCATCCCGACCAGGTGAGGCGTGTGCCCGGCACTTCCCTGCTGCTCGTCAACGAGGGCTGGGGCGGCAAGTTCCAGGATCGCCAGAGCAGCCTGCTGGCGGTCGATTCCGGGAACGGCTCGATCGTCTGGGAGTCCCCCACCATCAAGCGGCAGATCCTGGAGGTCGCCGCCGACCCCGAAGAGGGGCGTCTGCTGCTGGTTGCCGCCCGCCAGCCGCACGGGGAAGGGAAGGAGAAGCGCCGGCTCTCCCTCTTTCTGCTCGACTCCTCGACGGGTGTGATCCAGTGGCGGGAGGACCCGGAGGCCAAGGTCCGCCTCTCGCCCCGGCCCCGGCGCCGGGGGGAGCGCGGCGACGAGCGCGCCTACGACCTGGCCGCCTACCGCCAGCCCGCCTTCGACGGGGACCGCCTCTTCACCTTCTACGACGGCGTGCGCTGCTACGACGCCGCTTCGGGACGCCTCGTGTGGCGCCAGAAGAAGAAGCTGATCGAGGACGATCTGGCGTTGTCCTACGCCGAGCCCTTCCTCGAAGGCGGTGTCCTCTACCTGGCGGCCAAAGGGAGGGTGCGGGCCTTCGACGCGGCCACCGGCGCCCGCCTCTGGCAGAGCAAGGACTTTGGCGTGATCACCCAGTTGTACCTGGACGAGGAGCGGATCTACGCCCGGCTGGGGGGCAGCTTCCTCGATTTCAACGGCGAGGACTGGCGGCGCCGGGGCCCCTTCGGCGTGGTGGTGCTGGAGCGGCGCAGCGGCAAGAAGCTCTGGAAGTGGGGCGGCGCCGACGACGGCATCACCAATCTGCTGATCTTCGGCGACCGCATCTACCTGGCCGACGAGAAGCGGCTGGTGGCGCTGGACCGCTACACCGGCAAGCGGCTCTACCGGCGGGGTCACGACTTCGAGAAGCCGCCCCTGTTCATCGGCCTCACCGAGCAGGACCGGCTGGTGCTGACCGGGCCCGAGGACGCCGGGGCCTTCCGCTACCAGGACGGCCGCCGCGACTGGCACCATCACCTGCCCGCGCCCGGGGTGGGACTGTGGAAGAAGCTGGCCGCCGGACTGCTGGGGACCACCGGGGTGCTGCTGGGCGTCGCCTCCTTCGGGTTCGCGCTGGAGCAGAACCTGCTGCCCGCCGTCCCCTCCCCGCTCAACCGCTTCGTCGGCTTCCGGGGCCGGGTGCGCCGCCTGACCCGGGAGGCGGTCTTCGGCCTGATCCGCGGCTCGGGCGACCTGCTGTACAAGGGAGACTTCGCCCGGCTCGAGGGGCACTACCAGTACTACTTCACCAAGCTGCCGGAGGGGGGCAAGGGGCTGGTGGGTGTGAACTTGAACACCGGCCGGCTGCAGCACCGGCTGCGGCTGCGCGAGAGCGACGACCGGCTGGCGATCGACGAGTTCAGCGCCCTGGTCTTCGATCCGGAAGGCTCCCGGGTCACGGCCTACGAACTGGGCCGCGGGGAGGCGCCGCGGCTGCGGTAGTGAAGCAGCCTTCCAGACCGTCGTTTTCTGAATCACGGGCAGGATGCCCGTGCCACTTGCTTCAGGGGGCGGTCTCGAGCCAGCGCAGCATTTCCAGCACGCCGGGGTGGCGGGGGTGTTCGAGCTGCAGCTCCCGGTAGGTGCGGATCGCCTCCGCGGTCCGGCCCTGCAGGGCCTCCAGGTAGCCCAAGAAGTCGCGGCTCGCCAGATGACGGGGAAACAGGGACAGGTTGAAGCGCAGCACCCGGGCGGCGGCCTCCAGGTCGCCCCGTTTCCGAAGCGCGACGGCCAGGTCCAGCAGCCCGGTTTCGCCGAAGTCGTACTCGCTGGGAGCCTGATCTTTCAGCTCCCGGTAGGCCCGGCCCAGCGCCTCGGGTTCCTCCGCCAGCGCCGGCTCGAGCAGCGCCTGGCCCAGTGACCGCGGGGTCATCCCCGGCGAGCTGAAGGTGCCCTCCTCCACCGGCACCGCCTCGATGTGCAGCTCGACGGTGACCTCGTCCCCCAGCACCTGGTTTCCCCAGAAGTTCCCGATCACACCGTAGTCGCGACGCCGCAGCTGCAACTCCCCCCGAAAACTGAGGCGCTCGCCGCCTCCGGCCGCCGGCTCCGGCTGGCAGCGGATCGTCACCTCCCTGCTCTGGCCGTGCAGCGTCAGCGTGCCCGCCATGTCCCATCCCTCGCTCCGCGGCTGGATGCGGGTGCTGCGAAAGGCGATGTGAGGGTAGCGGTCGGTATCGAAGAAGTCGGAGGTCCGCAGGTGCCGGTCGCGCGCCCGCACGCCCGTGAAGATGCTCTCCGCTTCGACGACCGCGCTGACCGTGGAGCGGGCCACGTCCTGCTCCGCGTACATGATGGTCCCGGAGTAGTCGTGAAAGGTCCCCTCCACCGTCTTCACCTTCATGAAGCCGATCGAGAAGCTCAGGTAGGAGCGGAATGGGTCGATCGTGTAGCGCCGGGCCTCGAGCACCGAGCGGGTGTCGTTGGCGGCCGCCAGGGGAGCCGTGAGGCAGGCCAGCAGGAGCGGCAACAGCAGCCGGCGGGGGATACGCGAACGGTTGAAAACGGGCCAGTCCATGTACGTGCTCCGATGCCGGGGGGTGCCGCCGCACTCAGCGGGTTCCCGCCCCGATCCTACCGCCTCCGCTCCGTCGTCCCCGAAGGCCTCATTGTCGCACAAAGGGAGACGCCGGGACGGATTTTCCGAACGCCTGCTCCGCTCTTTCGTCAGAGGGGTCGAGATGGAGAGCCAGGCAAGACTGTTGCGCGCGGTGGCACCCCTGCTGCTGGCGGTGCTGGCCATCGGAGCGTCCCGGCTGCTGCTGATCGCGCTCGAGGCGCCGGCGGGTGTGCTGAGCATGTTCAGCCTGACCGGGATTCAGATCATCGCCGCCTGCTACCTGCCGTTGCGCCTCGAGTGGGAGGCCGACGGCGGATTCCTGCGCCTCTGGATGGGACTGCTCTTGATTTGTCTGCCCGCGCAGCTGCTGTACGCGGCCGGGCTTCTGCTGGTCTACGCCAACGGCCTGTTCGCCGTCTATCCCGAGTGGCGGCGGGAGCTGACGGACGGCCCCGTGCAGGCGGGCCAGGTGCTGTGGCACCTGTGGCTGCACTTCGAGTTGTGGGTGGTGGTGCTGCCGCTGCTGGCCTCGGCCGTCGCCACCCCGCTGCTGGCTGCGGTGAGGCGTCTGCTCACCAAGTGGCACGGGCATCCCTGCCCGTGATTCCGGAGACCAACAAACACCCGGGAAGCCGGCGTCACAACCCCAACACGTCCACGCCCTGCTCGAAGACCACGTCCACCGGAATGCCGGCCGACGCAAGCCGCTCGAGATCGGCCTCCAGGTCGGGGCCCATGACGGCGTAGCGCTCCATCAGGCCGGCCACCCCCTGGTAGTCCCCGTCCCCCTGCAGGCGCAGGATCTTCTCCGAGAGGGCGTCGGCGGCCTGGCGGATCTTCTCGAAGTCCACCCGGTAGTGCCCGCTCTGCGGATCGCGCGTGAACGCCCCCTGCTCCTGGAAGAAGTTGAAGCGGACCAGGTTGGCGCGGCCGTGGGCGCTGGAGGCTCCGAAACGGATGGAGCGGAAGATGCTGGCCATGAAGGTGACGAAGTTGTCCTCCAGCGAGGCGTCCCCCAGCTCCCCCGAGTCGGCCAGCCGGCTCACCATGTAGAGTCCCAGCACGTCGGCTTTCCCCTCCTCCAGCGCCGAGGCCTGCTCGCGCAGCGCCTGGCGGACGGTGCCGCGGCCGTTGATCGTCTCCTTGATCCCCAGCCCGTGGGCCACCTCGTGAAACATGGTGTTGGCGAAGAAGGCGTCGAAGGTGACCTGCTCGAGCTGCTGCGGGTCGATCAGCTGCTGCGCGATCGGCACCAGGATCTCGTCGAACTTGGCCCGCATGGCGTTTTTCAGCTGCAGCCGGCGGGTCCCCTTCTGCAGCTGGACCTGCTCGTCGTTGGGCAGGTTGATGGCGATCGTCTTGGAGCCGGCGTTGCAGTCGCCCCCGTAGTAGATCACGTCATAGGCGTT
>JBFGHG010000150.1:0-6952 GCA_041578395.1 Acidobacteriota bacterium | reverse complement strand
GTTGCGGTGGGAATAGTATCGGGTAAGCTTTTGCAAATATTCCAAGGAGCGCTTTTATTAAGGGAGGGGCAGCACCCTGGCTTGGTCACTGCCTCCAGTGCCCAACTGGGGTCAACAAGAAATATGATAACCATTTACCTCTCATCCACTTACGAGGACCTGAAGGCGCACCGGGCGCACGTAATCCAGGCGTTACGCAAAGCCGGTATCCAGGTCGACCCGATGGAGAACTGGGGAGCGGCCCCGGAGGTACCCAAGGTCTTCTCCAAGGAGCGGATCGATGGCTGCGACCTGCTGGTGCTGCTGGTCGCTTTCCGGCGGGGCTACCGTCCTCGTGGCGAGGACCTCAGCATCACCCAGATGGCCACTCTGGTCAAGTTCGTGTGCCTCCGCCTGGCCAACGAGCGGCTCGGCCAGGGAGTCGATCTGGCCCGGCTCCAGACCGAGGGATGGGAGCTGCCCGCCCTGCTGCCCGTGCGGGTGGTCCTGCGGGACTACGCGGCACGGGGCCTGCCGGACGGCAAGCCTTTGTGGGAGTTCCTGACCGACGAACTGCAGGCCGTGTCGAGCAACGGGGGAAACCTCGGCTCCTACGCTTCCGCGCTTCGGAGCGAGTTGAAACGGGATGGGGGTAGCGGAGGTAGCCGGGAAACCGCATCGTCACGGAGGACGAGGCGAGACAGGTTTGGGAGGAGCAAGGCATTCCGCCTTTGATCTATGTACGCCAATGGCGTATAGTGGCTCGGGGTCATCGTTGAAACTCCGATTTTCACCCGGCTCATTAACAATCTGCTGCCGGACGATGAACTGCATCGACTGCAACTCGCCTTGGCCCTTCGACCAGAGCAGGGGGCGTTGATCAGAGGTGGGAATGGCCTCCGAAAAGTCCGGTGGAAACAACCTGGCAGGGGCAAACGAGGCGGTCTTCGTGTTCTGTACTACTGGCACGAGGCCGAGGAGCGACTGTACATGATCTTCGTGTACGAAAAGACTCGACAGGCCGACCTTTCTCCGGCCCAGATCGGGAAGCTCGGGCGTGTGATACGGGAGGAACTGAAGTGAAAGAGCGCGACTTCAAGGAACTCATGGCGAGCGTTCGGCAAGCGGGGAGAATCCGGCGCGGTGAACTGGCCCCTTCCCGCAGCTTCGAATTCGCGCCGGCTGATGTTCGGAAGATACGCACGAGCCTGGGGCTTTCCCAGTCCGAGTTCGCCTTGCTGATCGGTGTCAGCGTCGCGACACTTCAGAACTGGGAACAGGGCCGGCGGAGGCCGGAAGGCCCCGCCCGTGCACTCTTGCGGATTGCCGCCACGCACCCGGACGCCGTTCTGGATGCTTTAACGAGAAAGGCCCCACCGGCGCATTCAGAGTACCGGGACGCCCGCAGCTGATCCGCGAGGCTCCGCGAGCGTACTCAAAACCGCGCCCACACCGGCACCCCAGCCGAGATCCCGAACACCGGCACGCCCACCAGGTAGACGATCGCCGTCACCAGCGCGATCGTGATGAAGTTCAGCAGAAACCCGCACCGCGCCATCTCCGGAATCGTGATCCTCCCGCTGGCGAAGACCACCGCGTTGGTTCCCGTCCCCGACGGCAAACAGAACGCGCAGGAGCAGGCGATCGTCGCCGGGATCATCAGCAGGTAGGGATGGACCCCGTTGACCACGCTCATCGTCGCCAGCACCGGGAGAAAGATATTCGCCGTGGCCGTGTTGGAGTTGATCTCGGTCAGGAAAGTCGTCCCGCCCACCACCAACAACACCACCGCAAGTGTCGGCATCCCGGCCAGGAACTGGATCTGCAGCCCGATCCAGTCCGACAGTCCGGTGGCCCCAAAGCCCTTGGCGATCGCGTAGCCTCCCCCCACGATCACCACCACGCCCCAGGGCACGCTCTCGGCCGACTTCCAGTCCAGCAGCCGCCGCGAGCCCTCGCCGGCCGGGATCAGAAACAGCGACAGCGCCGCGGCCATCGCCACCGTCGAATCGTGGACGTAGCCATCCACCCCCAGCGCCGACGCCCAGCCCGGCAGCTGAAACCACCCCAGGTCCACCTCGCGGCGGAACATCCACCCCAGCGCCGTGAGCGCGAAGACCACCGCCACCCGCCGCTCCCCGGTCGACATCGGCCCCATCTGCTCCAACTGCCGGTCGACGATCTCGCGGCTGCCGGGAAAACTCCCCCGCACGCCGAAGTAGCGCAGCAGATAGAGCCACACGACCGGCAGCAGCACGACCACCAGCGGAATCCCCAGCGCCATCCACTGCAGGAAGCTGATCTCGGGCGCCTGCGGGTAGAGAGTCTGGACCATCCCCGCCAGCACCATGTTGGGCGGCGTCCCGATCAGCGTCCCCGTCCCTCCCACGCTGGCCGCGTAGGCGATGGCCAGCATCAGCGCTATCCCGAAGGCCGACTTCTCCCCGGCCGAGGACTCCTCGTCCCGGTCGACCATGGCCAGCGCGATCGGCAGCATCAGCAGCGTAACGGCCACGTTGGCGATCCACATCGACAGCAGGGCCGTGGCCAGCATGAAGCTGAGCACGATCCCGCGCCGGCTGTGCCCCAGCACCTTCAGCGTCCACAGGGCGATGCGCCGGTGCAGCTGCTGCAGCTCGATGGCTTTGGCCACGAAGAAGCCCCCCAGCAGCATCAGGACGTAGTTGTGGCCGTAGTTCTCAGCGGTGGAGGCGGCGTCCAGGATGCCCAGCAGGGGGAAGAGCGCCATCGGGATCAGCGCCGTCGCCGAGATCGGGATCGCCTCGGTGACCCACCAGATCGCCATCAGCAGGGTGACGGCCGCCGCCCGCATGGCTTGCGGAGAGGCCCCCGACGGCGGGGGGAGGAGAAGCAGCAGCCCGAAGACCGCCAGCCCGAGCAGAAGACCCCAACTTCGCGTCGTCATCCCCGAGACCCGAGAGTGCGCCGGCGCCGCGCCGGGCAGCCCATCTTGCTCAGCGCCGAATCCCTCGTCAAGCGAAGAAGCTGTCCCGAGGCCGGTATTCGTGGCAGAATTGCCGGATCATGGTGCGAAGCTTCCCCGAGCAACCCTTTCAGACCAGCCGCAGGGGGTGGATCAAGACCCTGGCCGGGGCGGCCCTGGTACCCCTGGCGACCCTTCCCAAGCCGGCGGCGCGCGAAAAGTCCGGCACTGAGTACTGGGCCGCCATCCGCGAACAGTTCCTGCTCGAGCCCGATCTGACGGTGGTCAACGCCGCCAACCTGTGCCCCTGCCCTCGGGCCGTGCTGGAGGCACTCGAAAAGTACACCCGCGCCGTGGACGCCAATCCCGCCTACCAGAACCGGAGCCGCTACACCGATTTGCGGGAGGTGACGCGGGCCAAGCTGGCGAAGTACCTGAAGACCGACCAGTCGGAGATCGCTCTGGTTCGCAACACCAGCGAAGGCAACAACGTGGTCGCTTCCGGTCTGGACCTCGGACCGGGAGACGAAGTGGTGGTCTGGGACCAGAACCACGCCACCAACAACGTCGCCTGGAAGGTCCGCGCCAGACGCCACGGGTTCACGGTGCGGGAGGTGTCCACGCCGCCCGACCCGTCCGGCCCCGAGCAGCTGCTGGAATCTTTCCGCGGCGCGCTGACGGACCAGACCCGGGTGCTGGCCGTCACGCACGTCTCCAACCTGACCGGCATCCAGCTCCCCGTTCGTGAGCTGTGCGCCCTGGCCCGGGAGCGAAACGTCCTGACGCTGGTCGACGGCGCGCAGACCTTCGGGGCGCTCGGGCTGGACCTGCACGAGCTGGGTTGCGACTTCTTCACCGGCAGCGCCCACAAGTGGTTCATGGGACCGCGGGAAGTCGGCGTTCTCTACGTCCGCGAAGGGCTGGCGGAGTCAATCTGGCCGCTGTCGGTCGGGATCGGCTGGGAGAAGGCGCACGATCAGGGCGCGCGCCGCTTCGAGACGCTGGGTCAGCGGGACGACGCTGCGGTCGCCGCCTTCGGGACCGCCGTGAGTTTTCACGAGAGCATCGGGGCGGAAAAGATCGAGCAACGCGTTCGGACACTGGCGACCACCCTATACGGACGGCTCGAGCAGCTGCCCAAGTCCACCATGATCAACCCCGCCAACCCCGCCTCGCGGGCCGGAGTCGTGGTCTTCTCGCTGGACGGGGTCGATCCGGTTCAAGCCGTGAAATGGCTCTACGAAGAGAAGCGAATCGGGTCGGCGGCGATGAGCGGCGAGCGGCCGGGAATTCGCTTTTCACCTCATGTGTTCAACACGGAAGACGATCTCACCTCTGTGCTGGACGCGGTCAGACAAATGGCGGAATAGCGTGAGGCAGCCTTCCAGGCTGCCGTCCGGAATCACGGGCAGGGATGCCCGCGCCACCACTTCCTTATTCGTAGCGGAGAGCCGAAGCTGGGTCGACCCTCGCCGCCCGCAGTGCGGGAAAGCAACACGCCGCTATCGACGTCCCCACGACCAGCAAACCCACCGCTAGCAAACTCACCGGGTCCGCCGCCCCCACCCCGAACAGCAGGCTCTCCATGAACCGCGTCACCGCGAACGCCCCCGCCAGCCCCAGCACCGCGCCGATGGCCGCCAGCCGGAACCCTTCTCCCAGCACCAGCCGCAGCACCTGCCCACGCTTCGCTCCCAGCGCCAGCCGGACCCCCATCTCGCGTGTCCGCTGCGAGGCCGAATAGCTCACCACCCCGTACACCCCCACCAGCGCCAGCAGCAGCGCCAGCCCGGAGAAGATCGTCAGCAGCGTCATCAAGAAGCGCCGCTGCGCCAGCGAATCGTCCAGCTGCTCCCGCACGGTGGAGACGCTGAACACCGGCAGCTCCGCGTCCAGCTCCCACACCGCGCTGCGCAGCGCCGGGATCAGTGCCTGGGGGTCGCCGGGGGTGCGGACCACCAGCGTCATGAATCCCCGTGCCACCTGACTGTGCGGGACGAAGGTGGAGGGGCGCACCGGACGGTCCAGGCCGGAACGCTTCACGTCCGCCACCACGCCCACGATCCGCATCCAGGGCGAGTCCGAATCGGGTCCGCCGTATTTGAACCGATCCCCCACCGGGTCCCCGTCCGGCCAGAAGCGGCGCGCCATCGTCTGGTTGATCAGGACGACCCGCGGGGACTCCTCCGTGTCGGTGCCGTCGAACAGCCGCCCCGCCAGAAGCGGCACCCTCACGGTTTCGAAGAACCCTTCCGTGACGATGTCGATCGGCACCTCCACGCGCTCGCTCTGCGGCACGGGAGGACGGCCTTCGATCGTGAAGGTGGCCGAGTTGGTCAGCAGCGGGATGAAGAGCGCGGACGTCGCCCCCGCTTCGGTCACACCCGGCACCGCCCGGACGCGCTCGAGCAGCTGGGCGTAAAAGGCCGACCGCTGCGGCCCTTCCTGGTAGCGGGGGCCGCTGGTGGCCAGGTTCAGCGTCAACAGGCCGTCCACTTCCAGACCCGGATCGACCCGGCGCAGCTCGAGCAGGCTGCGGATCAGCAGTCCCGACCCGACCAGCAGCACCAGGCAGAGCGCGACTTCGGCCACCACCAGGACCTGGCGCAGCCGGCGGCCGCCCACGCCCATGCTCTGGCCGCGGCCCCCGTCGGTCAGCACCCGACTGGGGTCGGTGCGGGTGACCTCGAGAGCCGGCGCCAGGCCGATCAGGACTCCCGACAGGACCGCGGCGCCCACGGCCGCCAGCAGCACCACCCAATCGATGCTCACCTGAGACAGCCGGGGCAGTTCCGGCGCCAGGCCCAGCAGGGCGGCCAGGGCGGCGTGCGCCAGCACGATCCCCAGCACGCCGCCCGCCAGCGCCAGCAGCACACTTTCGGCCAGCAGCTGCCGGATCACGCGGGCGCGACTGGCGCCCAGGGCGGTCCGGATCGTCAGCTCCCGGCGGCGTCCCACGGCGCGCACCAGCGCCAGACCCGCCGCGTTGGCGCAGGCGATTACCAGCAGCAGCCCCACCGCGGCCATCATCAGCCACAGCCCCGGCCGGGCCTCGCCCACCACGTGATCGTGCAGCGGCTTCAGGTTGATGCCGTAGCCCTCGTTGGTGTCGGGGTATTCCTGCTCGAGGTTGGCCGCGATCCGGCTCATCTCCGCCTGCGCCCGGGTCAGGGTGACGCCCGGTTTCAGGCGGCCGATCACCGGCAGCCAGAGCGCTCCGCGGGCGTTGCGCAGACCCTCGCTGGGCGCCAGCGGGTGCCAGACTTCGACGTCGGCGGGGAAGTTCAGCTCGGCCGGCGCCACCCCCACGATCTGGCATACCTCCCCCTGCAGCGTGATCTTCTGACCCACCGCTGCAGGATCTCCGCCCCAGGCCGACTGCCAGAAGGAATGGCCCAGGATCACCACCGCCTCGGCGCCGTCGACGTCTTCCTCCGGCTTGAAGTCACGCCCGTACAAGGGCTGAACTCCCATGGTCTGGAAGAAGTCGTGCGTGACGGCCCCGGCCCGCACCCGCCGCGGCTCGCCGTCTCCCGTCAGGTTGTAGCTGCGGGTCCGGTAGGCCGCCAGCTGTTCGAAGACCTGGTTGCGGTCGCGCCAGTCGGCGTAGTTGGGAAAGGAGGTGATGTCCTCGGGCCATCCCTGGATGCGGTTGTCCAGCCAGACCGTGATCAGACGGTCGGTGGACGGGTAGGGCAGGGGCTCGAGGATGACCGTCTTGAGGACGCTGAAGATGGAGGCCGTCGAGCCGATGCCGACCGCCACCACCAGCGCGGCCAGCAGGGTGTAGCCGGGGGTTCGCCGAAGGATGCGCAGCGCGAAGCGGATGTCTTTCCAGAACATGGCTCCCTTTCGAAGATCTCGCGGCCATTGGATGCCCCGCCGGCCGGAGAATTACCCTCACTCGCCCTTCAGTGTCAAGGCCGGGTCCAGCCGGCTGGCCCGCCAGGCGGGCAGCAGCGAGGCGACCAGCGCCACCGTCAGCAGCAGGACCAGCACTCCGGCGTAGGTGAACGGGTCCGACGCGCT
>JBFGHG010000149.1:0-6965 GCA_041578395.1 Acidobacteriota bacterium | reverse complement strand
GGTCAGCGACGGCGAGACCGTGTCGGCCGCCCCGGAAGAGGCGGGAGACGAGCCGTACATGCTGGCCCGCGAGCTGCCCGGCGTGGCGGTGGCGGTGGGCCGCGACCGCTACCGCTCGGGCCGCCGCCTCGAAGACCGGTTCGAAAAGGCGATCCACCTGCTGGACGACGGCTTCCAGCACCTGGCATTGAAACGAAACCTGAACATCCTGCTGCTGGACGCCACCGACCCGTTCGGAGGGTACCGGCTGCTCCCCGCCGGCCGGCTGCGGGAGCCGCTGTCCGCGCTCGGCCGGGCCGACCTGGTGGTGGTCACCCGCTCGCACCTGGCCGCCAGCAGCGAGGAGATCGAGGAGGTGGTGCGACGCTACCACCCGCGGGTGCCGATTCAGTACTTCTACCACGACATGGTGGGCATCCGGGACCTTCGAACGGGCCACGTCGAGCACCTGCGGGGGTGGGTCAACCGTCCGGTGAGCGTGCTGGCCGCGGTCGGCAACCCCGCGGCTCTGCTGGCCGACCTGCGGCTCTACCAGTTGCGGGTGGTGGCGGAGT
Organism: Acidobacteriota bacterium; assembly: GCA_041578395.1. Classification (GTDB taxonomy): domain Bacteria; phylum Acidobacteriota; class UBA6911; order RPQK01; family JANQFM01; genus JBFGHG01. Next base: position 6,411 of record JBFGHG010000149.1, on the reverse strand, counting down.
TCCTGCACCGCGACCATCACCCGTTCCGGCAACAGGACCTGGAGCGGGCTCTGGAGCCTCTCTCCCGCGGCCAGGCCGAAGCAGTGGTGACCACCGAGAAGGACGCCGTCCGGCTGGGAGGGCTGGAGTTCGAGCCGAGGCAGGTGTGGGCCGTCCAGATCCGGCCGCGGGCAGAGGACGACGCCCAGTACCGCCGCACTCTGCTCGAGGAAGTGGAGAATCTGCCCCCGGCCCGCTGAAATTGGAGGATACGGTCTGAGCAGCGACGACGCCATCCTGATCCGGGGAACCAACTGGATCGGCGACACCATCATGTCGCTGGCGGCCGTGCGGGAGCTTCGGCGCCTCAATCCGGAGCGTCCCCTGGTCCTGGCGGCCCGTCCCTGGGTCAGCGGGCTGTTTCGGGAGCAGCAGCTGGTGGACGAGATCCTCGAACTTTCCGAAGGGGCGGGCCCCTGGGCGGAGAGCCGGGCGCTGCGGCAGGCCAGGCACCGCCCGGCTCAGGCCGTCCTGTTTCCCAACTCCTTCGCCACCGCCCTGGCCACCTGGCTGGCGGGGATTCCCCGGCGAGCCGGCTACGGCCGCGACGGCCGGGGCTGGATGCTGCATGCTTCGGCCCAGCCCCGCATCCGGCGCCTGCGCCGCCACCAGGTCTACTACTACCTGGACCTGCTCTATCAGACCGGCCTGTCTTCGCTGGACTACCTCGAGGACCGCTCTTTCCGGCCCGACATCGGCCTGCGCGCCCCCGACGAGGCCCGGCGGCGGGCGGAAACCCTGCTCGAGGAGTGCGGGGCAGAAGCGGGCCGGCCGCGGGTGGCTCTCAACCCCGGCGCGTTTTACGGGCCGGCCAAGCGCTGGTTTGCGGACCGCTACGCCCTGCTGGCCGATGCCCTGATCGAAGAGGCGGGAGTGCAGGTGCTGCTGATCGGCTCGGCCGGCGAGAAGCGGCTGGCGGAAGAGATCCGCGGGCAAATGCGCCGACCTCCCGTCCTGTTGACCGGCAAGACCGACCTGACCGCCCTGCTGGGGGTGCTGAAATCGTGCCGGCTGCTGATCACCAACGATTCGGGGCCGATGCACCTGGCCGCGGCGCTGGACGTCCCCCAGGTGGCCCTGTTCGGCTCCACCGACGCCGTCGCGACGGGTCCGCTTGGCCCGCGCGCCCGCGTCGTTCAGGAACCCGTCCCCTGCAGCCCCTGTCTGCTTCGCGAATGCCCGCTGGACCTGCGCTGCTTCGAGCGCATCACCGTCGAGCGAGTCACCCGCGAGGCGCTCGATCTGCTCGCCGCGGCTGGCGAGGTGCGGAAATGAGCGGCGGGGGCAGGCCCGCCTTCTTCCTGGACCGGGACGGCACCTTGATCCGGGACGTCGGCTATCTGGCGCGGGTGGAGCAGGTCGACGTGCTGGACGGGGCGGCCGAAGCGGTGCGGCTGGTGAATCGCGCCGGGGCACGGGCCGTGGTGGCGACCAACCAGTCGGGGGTGGCCCGCGGGATGTTCGGCGAATCGGACGTCCGGGCCGTTCACGAGTTCCTGCGCGGCGAATTCGCCCGGCGGGGGGCCGTGCTGGACGCGTTCTACTACTGCCCCCATCACCCGGAAGCCGAGATCGAGCGTTACCGCCGCCGCTGCCGCTGCCGCAAGCCCGCGCCGGGACTGCTGCGGCGCGCCGCCCGCGAATTCGGGTTGGATTTGACTCGCAGCGTGATGCTCGGGGACACTCTGCGCGACGTGGAGGCGGGACGGCGGGCCGGCTGCGCCTCGATACTGGTGCTCACCGGCAAAGGAGAGCAGCAGCAAGGCTTGCTGCGCCACGGGGAGCCCCGCCCCGACCGGGTGGCGGCCAACGTACTGGCGGGCGTCCGGTGGGCTCTGGAGAAACTCGGTGTCCAAAACGGCGATTGAGATCGTGGAGCGGTTTCGGGACCTTCGGGTTCTCGTCCTGGGGGACTTTCTGCTGGACGAGTACGTCTTCGGGGAGATCAGCCGCGTCTCGCGCGAAGCTCCGGTGCTGATCCTCCGCTACCAGGAGAGCGACTATGCGCCCGGCGGGGGCGCCAACGCGGTGGCGGGCGTGGCCGCCCTGGGAGCGACCGCGATTCCCGTGGGGTACGTGGGTGAAGACGAGTGGGGAGACCGGCTCCTGTCGCTGTGGCCCGAGGGAGTGGTCCGCGATGGAGTGCTGCGCGTCGCAGGGGGGCGCACCACCCGCAAGAGCCGCGTCCTGGCCGGCTCCGTCCATTCCTTCCGCCAGCAGGTGGTGCGGCTGGACTACGAGAGCCCCGCGCAGATCGACTCCGCGCACCGCCGCCACCTGCGGGAGGCGCTGCAGGGGCTGCTCGAGCAGGCCGACGCCTTCGTCCTCTCCGACTACGCTTTGGGGACCGTGGACGGCCCTCTGCGCGAACACGTCATCAACCGGGCTCGCCACCTGGGAAAGCCCGTGGTGGTCGACTCCCGCTTCGACCCCGGCGGATTCGCAGGCGCTACGGCGGTCACTCCCAACATCAGCGAAATCGAGCACGCGCTGGGACGCCGGGTGGCGGCCGCGGAACTGGAGACGGTGGGCCAGCGCCTGCGCGAAAAGTGGCAGCTGGACGCCCTGCTGATCACCCGCGGCAAACTGGGCATGACGCTGTTCGAGCCTGAAAAGATCGTCGAGATTCCGATCTACGGCAGCGATCAGGTGGTGGACGTGACGGGCGCCGGCGACACGGTGATCGCGGTCTTCACCACCGCCCTGGCCGCCGGGGCCGGCTTCGAACTGGCGGCGAGGCTGGCCAACTGCGCCGGCGGGATCGTAGTCAGCAAGCGCGGGACGGCCACGGTGTCGGGGGAGGAATTGAAGACCGCCGCGCGGTCGATCTGAGAGTGGAGCCATGACGAACGCCAAACTGGTAACGCGCGAGGAGGCCGCCCGGATCGTCCGGGAGGTGAAGGCCGGCGGCGGCACGGCCGTCTTCGTCAACGGCTGCTTCGACCTGCTGCACGTAGGGCACGTGCGCTACCTGCGCGCGGCCCGCGAGCTGGGGGACCTGCTGGTGCTGGGACTCAATTCCGACTCCTCCGTCCGGCGGCTCAAGGGTGCAGGCCGTCCCTTGATGCCCGAAGGCGAGCGGGCGGAGATCCTCGCCGCGCTGGAGTGCGTCGACCGGATCGTGATCTTCGACGACCCGACCGTCGATTCCCTGCTGCGCGAGCTGCAGCCGGAGGTGCACGCAAAGGGGACCGACTATACTGAGGAGACGGTGCCGGAACGGGAGACCGTACTGGCCTACGGTGGCCGGGTCGCGATCGTGGGGGATCCGAAAGACCACTCGACGCGGAGTTACATCGAGAGCATCCGTGACACTCCCTGACCCCATTCATCATTCATCATTCACAATCGGCCACTCGCCATTCATAATTGCCCCGTGAGCGGCATCTCCAAGATCCTGCTGGTCCGCATGGGCGCCCTCGGGGACGTGCTGCACGCCCTGCCGGCGCAGCAGCTGCTGGCCCGCGAAATGCCCGGCGCCCGCATCCACTGGCTGTCGGAGGCCGCCTACGTGCCTCTGCTTCGCTGCGTCTCCGGGATCGAGCAGATCTGGACGGCCGACACCAAGCGCTGGCGCCAGGGTCCGCTGCACTGGGAGGGTTTTCCCCGGCTGGTTCGAGGTCTGCGCCGGCAGCGCTTCGACCTGGCGGTCGACTTCCACGGGCTGTTCAAGTCGGCCCTGCTGACCTGGCTCTCCGGGGCGCGCCGCCTCCTGGGCTTCCGGCCCGAGCGCTTCAAGGAGAAGGGCTGCGACTGGTTCTATTCCAAAAAAGTCGACGGCGAGGCCGACCTGAACCGTCACGTGATCGAGACCAACCTGCGTCTGATCTCCGAACTGGTTCCCGATGCCAAGGCGTCTGCACGGATCGAGCTGGACATTCCCAGCGAGGACCAGGCCTACGTTCACCGCCAACTCTCGATCCTGGGGCTGGGAAACGAGGCGCCGGTGCTGATCAACCCCGGAGCGGGCTGGCCAACCAAGATGTGGCCGGCCGCTCATTTCGGCGAACTCAGCCTGGAAATCGAGAACCGGCTGGGGCATCCGGTCGTCTTCTGCTTCGGCCCGGGGGAAGGCTACCTGATCGAGCGAATCCGCAAAGTCCGGGGCAGCCGCCCCACCTTCGCCTTCCCCAGCACCATCGTGCAGCTGGCGGAGCTGTGCAAGCGCGGGCGGCTGATGATCGGCGGGGACTCCGGCCCGATCCACCTGGCCGTGGCGGTGGGGACGCCGGTGGTCGCCATCCTGGGCCCCACCGCGCCCCGCCGCAACGGTCCGGCCGGCCCTCGAGACCTGGTCGTCAAGCGTGACCTCCCCTGCTCCGACTCCTACAAGCGCCGTTGCGACGAGTGGATCTGCATGGACATCGCCGTGGAGAGGGTGCTGTCGGCCGTCGAGGCCCGGCTGGAACGTCCGGCGGCCGCCGAGCAGCTTCCGGTCCTGTCGTGACGCCGATTCAGCGCATCCGGGTGCCGGCCGGCTTCCTCTTCACGGCCCTCTTCCTCTACCTCGCGCACCCCACTGCAGCCCGGATGGCCGCGGGCCTCGCCCTTGCCGCGGTCGGGCTGGCGGTCCGTGTCTGGGCGGCCGGGCATCTGCGCAAATGGAGCGGACTGGCGGTGGGCGGCCCCTACCGCTGGACGCGCAACCCCCTCTACCTGGGGTCCTTCGTGATGGGCACGGGCTTCGGGATCGCCTCCGGGCGGCCGGGCCTGCTGGCGGCTTTCCTGGTCCTCTTCGCGCTCGTCTACCTCCCGGTCATGCGGCGGGAGGAGGGAGAGCTGGCGCAGGCCTACGGAGGAGAGTTCGAAGAGTACCGGCGGCGGGTCCCCCTCTTCGTGCCGATCCCGGGCCGCTCGCTGCCGCGGGCCCGGGGCGGCAACTTCACCTGGGAGCGAGTCGTCTACAATCGTGAGTACCAGGCGGTGGCGGGCTTTCTGCTGCTGGCGGCGGCACTGGTGGCGAAGATGTCATGGTTTTGAGGAAAGCGAGAGTACTCAGTCTCTGGATATTTCTGGCCAGCCTGGCGCTGCTGGGAGCGCAACGGCAGGCGGCGCTGCTGCCGCCGCAGAGCTTCGACCTGGACTCGGCCCCCTTTGTCGAAGGGGAAGAGGTGCGCTACGCCGTTCATTGGAAGCCGCTCTTCCTGTTTCCGGCCTTCAAGGCCGGCGAACTGCGCTTGAGCATCGTTCGGCAGCAGACCCCCGAGCGCGACGCCTTCCAGATCTCGGCCTGGGCCAACTCGGAGGGCCTGTTGAAGTCGGTGGCCGGGCTGGACGTCCGGGACTACTTCGAATCGGTGGTGGACGCCCGCAGCTTCCGCTCGGAACGGTTCCTCTACCGCCGGCGGCAGAACGAGAAGAAGCGGGACCTGGAGGTCCTGATCGACTACGCGGGGGACCAGGTGCTGATCCGGGAAGTGGACGTGGCCGCCGACCCGCCGAAGCTGCTGCGGGACAAGCGCGAGCCGGGAGTGCCTCCGCAGGTCCTCGACACGCTCTCGGTCTTCTATGCCGCCCGGCTGCAGGAGATGAAGCCCGGAGACCGGTTCCGCCTCTTTCTGAGCAACAACGGCAAGATCGAGCCGGTCGACCTGGAGGTCCGGGACCGCGACAGGGTGAAGATCGGACTGGGCAGGTTCGACACGGTCGAGATCCGCACCCGGGGAGGCATCTTCCGGGAGGGAGGCGGCTTCCGGATCTGGTACACGCAGGACGAGCTGCGCATCCCGGTCAAGTTCGAAGCCGAGGTCAAATTCGGCAAGGTGTTTGGAGAATTGATCCACCTGCAGACGCCTCGTCTGATCCGGGGGCGGGTGGACGTGAACTGAAACGTCGGTGTTAGTCGAAGAGCTCCTTCAACGGCAACGCCAACTCCGGAAAGCGCCCCGGCTTCAGCGTGCCGGGCGGAGTCGCGCGGCAGTCGAGCCGGTAGCTCCCACTTTCCTTCTCGTACACCTCGATGGTCTGCTCCTCCGGGTCCACGATCCAGTACGACGGCACCCCCAGACGGGCGTAGGCCTCGAACTTGACCAGGCGGTCGCGCCGGCGGCTGGATGGAGACAGGATCTCGACTACCAGGTCGGGGGGGCCCTGCAGGTTCTTCTCGCCGACGATCGAGAGGTTCTCGGTGCGGACGAAGAGGATGTCCGGCTGCACCACGGTGTTTGCGTGCAGCAGCAGGTCGATCGGTGCGTCGTAGACCTCGCCGAGACCGGCGTCTTCCAGGGTACGCAGCAACCAGCGGGCGAGTTTGAGGGAAACTCGTTGATGCCTGGGAGTGGGGGCAGGACTCACGTGCAATTCTCCGTCGATGATCTCGTAGCGCTTGCCGTCGTCGGGGAGCAGCACGTAGTCCTCGTAGGTAAGGCGGCG
>JBFGHG010000148.1:0-6966 GCA_041578395.1 Acidobacteriota bacterium | reverse complement strand
GATCGGAGGCGAAGCGGCCGTCCGGGTCGGCCCGGCGGCGGATCTCGCGCCACTCGGCCAGATCCGGGTACATCCGCTCGAAGTTCCCCCGCGACAGCCGTGCGTCCTTCGCCAGATAGACCCGCCCGCCCCAGCGGAGCACCATCCCGTCCAGCTCCTCCAGCAGCGCCAGCACCGGCTCCCCCCTCATCGGGAAGTCCAGGGCCAGCGTGTAGCCGGGGCGGGGAAAGGACAAGAAGCCGGCGTCCTCGTCCCCGAACCGCTTCAGGACCGCCAGAAACGAACCCTGGCCGCTGGAGCTGACCCGCTCCAGGATCGCCTGCATCGCATCGGCGGAGGTCTCGCCCGGAAAGCAGCACTGGTACTGCAGAAAGCCGCGGCGTCCGTAAGCGCGGTTCCAGTGGTGCAAGACGTCCAGCGGGTAGAAGAAGGGGTCGTAGTGCTCGATCCGGGTGGAGCGCCCCTCGCGGAAGCGGCGGTAGTAGAAGCCGTTGAGGCAGCGGATCGAGAAACGATTGAGCAGGAAGCCGGGCATCTCGAACGGGAGCGCGCCGAGTTTGCGGTCACGGACCTCCAACGGACGGGAGCGGCAGCGCTCGGGCAGCTCCGAGAGCGGGCAGTGGTCCCCTCGAATCAGGACCGATCGCCCCAGGTTCTTCCCGGACGCCAGGCAGTCGACCCAGGCCACCGAATAGGTATAGCGGTCGTCCTCTTCTTCCAGCAGCCGCATCGTCTCTTCCAGTTGTCGGCTGCGGTAGTAGTCGACCGCCAGGTAGGCCGTCTCCACCCGGCGCATCCGCAGCCGCACGGCCAGAATGATTCCGGTCAGTCCCAGACCGCCCACCGTGGCCCGGAAAAGGTCCGCGTTCTCGTCCGGCGAGCAGCGCACCACCGAGCCGTCGGCCAGCCGGAGCTCCAGCCAGTCCAGGTGACGCCCCAGCGAGCCGTGGCGGTGATGGTTCTTGCCGTGGACGTCGCAGGCCACGGCGCCTCCGATGGAGACGAACTTGGTGCCCGGCGTGACGGGGAGGAACCAGCCCCGCGGCAGGCAGACACGGAGTATCTCGTCCAGCCCAACTCCGGCTTCACAGGTGAGACGGCCCGTTTCCGGGTCGAAGTCGAGGAAGCGGTCGAGGCGCTCGGTCAGCAGCACTCCCCCGTTGGAGTTGAGTGCCGCGTCGCCGTAGCTGCGGCCCCTGCCGCGGGCCAGGATGCCGTCTGGTTCGGAGCCCAGGATGGCGTCGATCTGGCCAGCCTTGTCGGGCCGGTAGACGCGGGCCACGGAGCGCGGATAGCGCCCCCAGCCCGTCAGTTCCTTTTCGAGGTAGCCCATGAAGTACCGGTCAGTACTCCTTTTCCTCCTTGGCGTCCTCCAGGGCGCGCTCCACGTAGGAAGACATCTCCTCGAAGGGGACGGCGCCGGAGATCAGGGCGCCGTTGACCAGGAAGGTGGGCGTCGAGCCGATGCCGATCTGGGAAGCCTCGCGCAGGTCGTTCTCCACGAGTGCGGCGGTGGCTTCGGAGTCGAAGCAGGCCAGCAGCGGTTCCTTTTCGAGGTTCAGCTCGCCGGCGAACTCTTCGACCTTCTCGCGCAGGTTCTCGACGGTGATCGCGCGCTGGTTCTCGAACAGCTTCCCGTGGAATCCCCAGAAGGCGTCCAGGCTCTGCTGCTGGGCGCAGGCGGCGGCGATGGAGGCTTTCTTGGCCCAGGGGTGCAAGCTCTCGAGCGGCAGGTGCTTGAAGACGAACTTGACCCGGTCGCCGTAGGTCTCCACCAGCTGGCCCTCCAGCGTGGCGTAGGCGCGCGAGCAGTAGGGACACTGGTAGTCGGAAAACTCCACCACGGTGACCTTGGCGTCGGCGTTGCCCCGGTAGGGGCTCCCGCTCAGGTCCAGCTTGGACATCCGCTCTTCGGCGCCTTCGGTCTTCTGCTCCCACTGGTAGTCCTGGGGGTCCTTGGTGAGGTCCCAGATCTGCCCCAGGATCAGCCGCTCCCCGTCGGCCGTCATGTACACCGGCTGGGTCTGCTGCTGCCCCCGGTTGACGAAGGAGACGTCGACGCGGACGAAGGGCGAATCCTCCTCTTCCGAGATCTCGACGACCTGGACGGCGGACAGCTGGGGGAAGAAGGTCTCGAAATACGCCACGATCCGCGCGCGAGTCGCTTCCTCGTCGTAGCCGGCGGCGTCCTGGGCGCAGGCCGCCAGCACGAGGCCGGCGAGAATCATCGTGAACAGCAAGCCGCGAGCGGCCAATCGGGAAGTCATTGCGGGAGTCCTCTCTTTCTCAAAGTGTCTATTATGCACTAATCGGCGCGGCGGCCGGTCGTCGGGGTAGTCAGGAATCACCGCTCTCGATTACCCTCGCGAAAGGTTGGCACTCGAGCGCGCGAACAGACGGGAAAGTGAACGGGAGTCGCCGCGGCCGTCCGCCTGGATCGGACTCGCCCTCTTCTCGCTCTGTGTGCTGACCTATGGGCCGGCGTTCGACAACGGCTTCATCGCCGACGACTACGTCTTCCTGGAGCGGGTGAAGACGCTGGCGTCAGACCCGCTCTACCTGTTTTCGATTCCCCCGGAGAACTTCAGGACCACTACCTATCTCTCGTTCCTGACCCTTCAATGGTTCGCGGGTCCCGAGCCGCGCCTGCTGTACGCTTTCACGATCCTGCTTCACTTCGGCTCGTGTCTCCTGCTGTGGCGGGTGGGGGCGCGGTTGAACGACAGCGAGGCGTCGGGGGTGTTCGCGGCGGCCTGTTTCGCCACCATTCAGAATCCGATCGAGGCGGTCATGTGGCTGGGTGGGATGCACGAGGCCTGGCAGGGTCTGCTCGCCCTGGCCACGATCCTGCTCTGGATGAGGGAACGGTACGTCGCCGCAGCCGCATGCTACGTGGTGGCGTTGTTTTCGAAGGAGTCGGCCCCGGTCGTCCTGCTGCTGCTGGCCTGCGTGGAGGTCTGGCGGGGGCACCCGCTGCGCTTTCGTCGGCGCTACTGGCTCCTGTTGGCGCCCACCCTGCTGTGGCTGCCTCTGTTCGCGGCCACCATGTCGGACAACAGCCTGGCGGTCAGCGGCCTGTACTCGCTGGGCCCGCACGGGGCGCCGGTCTTCGCCTGGAGCCTGCACCGTCTCGCCTTCCCCTGGCTCTACCTGGCAGTGGTGGTGGCGTTGGCGGGCGGGATGCGGACTTTGCCTCGCGGCGCCGCCGGCGGGATCGCCTGGGCCTGCATCTCGCTGCTGCCGTACGTGTTTCTCACCTACCAGCCGCACGTTCCCAGCCGCCACCTCTACCTGGCCGCCATGGGGGTCTGTCTGGGCATCGGGGAGCTGATGCGGAACACCCCGGCGCCCACCGCCAGGAGGGTCTTTCTGGCGGCCTTCGTTGCCGTCAACGTCGGCTACGTGTGGATCCCCAAGGACCGGCAGTTCGAGGCCCGGGCGGCGGTTACCGGGCAGCTGCTGAGGGAACTGGAAAGGCGGCCCCCCGGACGCCTGCTGATTCTGGACTTTCCGTACAACCCGTGGGTGGCCAAGACCGCTGCGCTGCACGCACCGGGATGGGGACCGGAGTTGATCCTGGTGAACGAGCCGAGGGAAAGCTGCCCGGACTGCGTGAGGCTTCGCTGGGATCCGAACGGGCAGCGCTATCGGGAAGTGGCCAGGGGCGGCCGGTAAGCTCTGATCTCTCTCCTTGCAGAATGGCTGAGGGGAATGTGTCTCTCTCATGAAGACGCATAGAGCACAATGCGTCTCTCTGAGAAGGAGACATGCGGGGAATCACACGGCCAACAATCGTGGATTCGCGTCAGCCGATCACGCCCGCCCGCTGGTAGGACTCGTCCAGCAGCTGGACGACGTGCTTCACGTCCACGCGCTTTTTCACCAACCCGGTCGCCATCGCCGAGTTCCACTGCATCATGCAGACGTGGTTGGCGGTGGACAGCGTGCAGTGGCCGTAGGGCGTGTCGTTCAGAAAGGCGCTCTTTTCCCGCAGGATCTGCTGCGAGTTCTCCACGTGCGTCACGTTGTACGTCCCGCCCGACCCGCAGCAGCGTTCCGCGTCGGGGGCCAGCGACCAGGAGTTGCCGATGGCCTCGAAGACCTTCTCCGGCGGGGAGTGCACGCCCTGGCCGTGGTAGAGGTGGCAGGGCATGTCCATGAAGATGTGCTCGGTGTCCAGCGGTTTGCCCTTCTTCAACTCCAGTTCGTTGAGGAAGCTGAGCACGTCCATCTGCGTACTCTTCAGGGCGTGGCCCAGGGCCAGGCCGCAGCCGGCCGAGTTGGTCAGCACCGCGTCCACCCCCAGGGTGTCGAAGGCCTTGCGGTTGCGCTCGCCCAGCTCCTCCATCCCCGGCAGGCCGGCGTGTTCGTGCACCGCTCCGCAGCAGGCCTGGTCCTCCGGGATCACCACCTGCACGTTGTTGGCGGTCAGGGCGCGGACGGTGGCGTAGTTGATTTCCCGGAAGGCCCCTTCCATCAGGCAGCCGGTCAGCAGCGAGACCTTGGGTCCAGTGGGCCGATGCCGCTCCATCAGCTTGCGGGCGTAGGCAGCCGTCGACTGCAGCACCGGCGGCTTCCCCTTGAACATGAACTTGTGCAGGGGGATTCCCAGCGAGCGCAGCACCCGCAGCGGCAGGTTCATCAGCTGAAACAGCCCCGTGTACGGCAGCAGCGCGCCGGCCGCTTTCACCCGCCAGTCGACCGGCATGCCGTCCCGGTATCGCTGCGCCCGCGCCTCGGCCAGCAGTTCGCCGTAGGGGACCTTGGCCGGACACGCCGTCATGCAGGCCAGGCAGCCCACGCACTCCTCGGTGTAGAAGTCGGACTCGGCGCTGCGCTCGATCCGGCCCTCGTCGATGGCCCGCCAGGTGGCCACCCGGCCGCGGGGAGAATTGATCTCGTTGCCGCTGATCTGGTAGGTCGGGCAGACGTCCAGACAGAGGCCGCAGTGCACGCACGCCAGCAGCTTGGGGGTTTCCTGTTGCAGCAGTTCTTCGACGCTCTTCACGGCAGGGCCTCCCACTTCTCCTTCAGAGCCTGTTCCCAGCGCAGTTCGACCGAATCGGGATACTCGAGCTTCTCACAGCGCAAATGCCCCCCCTGTTTGGCGACGTCCCGATGCAGGCGCTCCAGGACTCCCAGCTGTGCACCGTCCAGAGGCTCCCCGTCGTCCGGGTCCCAGTGAAAGAAGGCGTTGCCCACGAAGCCGTGCGCCCGGCCCCCCAGCTTCGACACCAGGTCGGCCGCCTGCATGGTGGCCGCGGACATCAGCGTTTTGACCCGCACGAACGGCTGCGGCGACGGCAGGTCGAGCCCCTCCAGGTTTTCGTAGGCGCAGTCGTTGCGCTGGGCCAGCTCCCCGATCGACTGGTCGTAGAACTGGACCTGGTCCTCGTCGCAGGAAAAGCTCAACTGGAACTGGAGGCCCTCCTGCTCGACGACGAAATCGAAGGCGTCCAGCACCTGCCCGTAGGCAGCGCGCCGCGAAGCCCGGCTGTGGCGAACCGGCCCGCCGTGCGCCCCTTCCTTTTTGGGCGGGGGCGTGGCGCTGCCCAGCAGCTCCCGCCGGAAGGTCTCCATGGCGTCGAGCTTGCCGGAGACCCGGCGGTACTGAAACGAGTCGGCCATGGCCCGCAACCGCAGCACCACCCGCTCCACCGTGCCGAAGCGGTAGCCGGAGTTGGTCAAAAAGCGCGCGAAATCGAAGCCGGTCACGTTCTTGACCACCTGCGCCCCGACCTTCACCTGCTTGCCGTCGGGAAAGACGAAGTTGAAACCCAGTACGTTGTCGCACAGCGGCCCGAAGCGGTAGGACCGGGAAGTGAAGCGGTAGCCGAGCACCAGTTCGCCCACCGGCATCTCCTCGCTCAAAAAGAGGGGGAAGTAGAGCTTGTCGGCGGCGGCGATCTCGTTCATCTCCCGCACGGTGGTGTCCGCCTTCACGCAGGTGGTCATGTCCTGCGGGTCGTAGTACAGCTCGAAGGGTTTCATGCGGTTGGCTCCGGAGCGCAGCAGCCGACGAAGGAACGCTGCGGGAAGACTTTTTCGGGGTTCAGCTGGTTGTCGGGGTTGAAGACCTCGATCAGCGCCTTCTGCATGGCGATCTCCCGTTCGCCGAAGAAGTAGGGGATGTACTTGTTCTTGTCGTTGCCGATCCCGTGCTCCCCCGAGAGCACGCCGCCGTAGTCGATCACCTTCTGCATCAGCACCTTGCCCAGCTCGTGCAGCGTGTGGACCTGCTTCTCGTCGCGGGCGTCGAACAGGAAACAGGGGTGCAGGTTGCCGTCGCCGGCGTGAAAGACGTTCATCACGTGCATGTCTTCGGCGTAGGCGGCGTCGTAGATGGCCTGCAGCAGGTCGGCCAGCTTGGAGCGCGGAATCACCGCGTCCTGGATCATGTAGTCGGGGCTCACCTGGCCCATCAGCCCGTTGCCCGACTTGCGCGCCCGCCACAGCTTCGAGCGCTCCGCGTTGTCGTCCGTCTTGCGCAGGTTGTCGACCTTGTGCCGCTCGAAGATCGCCTCCACGTCGGCCACGTACTGGTCCACCAGCTCGAAGGGGCCGTCCACCTCCATCAGCAGCGCCCAGCTCTCCTTGTCCACGCCCACCGCCATGTTGGACGCCTCCACCAGCCGGACGGTGTTGTTGTCGATCAGCTCCAGGGCCACCGGAATGGCCGGGTGGCGCACCAGCTCGACCAGGCACTCGATGGCGGTCTCCATCTTCTTGAACTCGGCCAGGAAGGTCCAGACCTTCTCCGGCAGCGGGCGGATGCGCAGCCAGATCTTGGTGATGGTCGCCAGCATCCCTTCGGAGCCCACCATCAGCGCCCGCCAGTCGGGCGCCAGCGACGGCCCCCAGCCGCCGGCCGGTCCGCCCAGCTGCACTACTTCGCCGTCGGTGGTGACGATCTCCAGCCCCAGTACGTAGTTGGCCGTCACGCCGTACTTGAAGCAGCGCAGTCCG
>JBFGHG010000147.1:0-6977 GCA_041578395.1 Acidobacteriota bacterium | reverse complement strand
CTGGCCCGGCGGGCCGGCCGGGAGGACCCCTCCGAGGTCGTGATCGACGAGATCGCGGGCCAGTGGCTGACCCTGCTCTTCGTTCCCCTGACCCCGCTGGCCCTGGTGGCGGGATTCTTTCTGTTCCGCCTCTTTGATATCATCAAGCCCCCCCCGGTCCGGCAGCTCGAGCGCTGGCCGGGCGGCTGGGGAATCGTGGCCGACGACCTGGCCGCCGGCGTCTACGCGGGAGTGTCGTTGCGGCTGCTCACGTGGCTCGCGGGGGGATAGACAAATCTCAAATCTCAACTCTCAAACCTCAAACTTGAAATCTCGAATCTCAGACGCCGTGGTGGCTGAAATCATTGCGGTCGGATCTGAATTGCTGACGCCTCGGCGGGCGGAGACCAATTCACTCTTCATCAGCGAGCGGCTCGAGTCGGTGGGGATTTCGGTCCGGCGCAAAATGGTCGTGGGGGACCGGGAGGAGGCCCTGGCCGAATCCTTCCTCAGCGCCCTGGAGCGCTCGCAGGTGGTCCTGCTCAGCGGCGGCCTGGGCCCGACCAACGACGACATCACCCGCGAAGCCGTGGCCCGGGCCCTGGGACGGCCCCTGCACCTGGACGAACGGATTCTCGCTCAGTTGCGGGAACGCTACCGCCGCTACGGCTTCGAGATGACGGAGAACAACCGCCGGCAGGCCGAGGTGCCCGAGGGCGCCGAAGCGATTCCCAACCCCCGCGGCACGGCCCCGGGGATCTTCCTGCGCGAGGGGGAGAAGCTGGTCTTCCTGCTGCCCGGTCCGCCGCGTGAACTGAATCCCCTGATGGACAGCGAGGTGCTGCCGCGGTTGCGCCGTTTCCTGCCGGTGAGCCGGCAGTTCAGCCGCCAGCTGCGGGTGGCCTCCCTGGCGGAGTCGGCGCTGGACGACCGCGTGGGACCGCTCTATCAGGCGTATCCGGAGATCGAGACCACGGTCCTCTCGTCGCTGGGCATCATCGACCTCTTCTTCCACTGGCGGGGCGAGCCGGACGAGTCCAGGGCCCGGGGTCGGCTGGGGCGCTTGGTGGACGAAGTACGGGCGGAGCTGGGCGGGGCCGTCTTCGCCGAGGGGCCGGAGGCATTGGAGGCGGTGGTGGGCCGGGAGCTGGCCGAGCGGGGCCTTCGCATCGCCACGGCCGAGTCCTGCACCGGCGGGTTGCTGGGAAAGCTGCTGACCGACGTGGACGGCAGTTCCCGCTATTACCTGGGCGGGGCCGTCTGTTACAGCGACGAGCTGAAGCAGTCGCTGCTGGGAGTGAGTGCCCGGACTCTGGCGGATCATGGGGTGGTCAGCGCCGAGACGGCCTCGGAGATGGCCGCCGGAGCCTGCCGTCTCAGCGGCGCGGAGGTGGGCCTGGCCGTGACCGGCATCGCGGGCCCCGGCGGGGGGAGCGAGGAAAAACCGGTCGGCACCGTCTTTTTCGGGCTCAGCCTCGAGGGGCGGGTCCGGTCCAAACGGTTCCGCCTGCCCGGGGACCGCGACTCGGTGCGGACGCGCTCCGCCCGCATGGCGCTGGACTGGGTGCGGAGGGCCCTGGCGTGATCCGCGCGTTCGTGGCCCTGGAGCTGCCCGCCGAGGTGCTGCGCCGGCTGGCGGACGTGGCGGGCGAGCTGGACGCCCTGGGCCTGGCCGGGCGGCGCACCCGGCTGGAGGCGATTCACCTCACCCTGCAGTTTCTGGGAAACATCGAACTCGGCCTGATCGAAGAAATCCAGCCCCGCCTGCACCCGGTCGCGGAAAGCGTGCGGCCGTTCGAGCTGCGGGTGGCGGGGCTGGGCGCGTTCCCCCACCTGGGGAATCCACGCATCGTGTGGGCCGGGGTACGGGTGAGCGAAGCGCTGGAGCGCCTGCAGGCCGGGGTCGAGGCCGAGCTGGAGCAGTTGGGGTTCCGCCGCGAGGGGAGGCCCTTCCGTCCCCACCTCACACTGTTCCGCTTGAAATCCTCCCGCAACCGTGACAAGTTGGTCCGGTACTTGAACCGGCGGCCGGCGCCGCCTGAATTCGGTGCTTTCGAGGTGCGCGACTTTCACCTCTTTCAGAGCGTGCTGAAACCGACCGGCGCCGAATACAACAAGCTCGTCACCTGGCCGCTGAGTCCGGCAGGGTGACGGGGAAGGACCGGCGACGATGCCCATCAGCCCCGAATTGCTCGAAATCCTCGCCTGCCCGGCCTGCAAGGCGGACGTGCAGCTGACCCCGGACGGTTCGGGGTTGAAATGCGTCCAGTGCCACCGGGTCTACCCGATCCGCGACGACATCCCCGTGATGCTGGTGGACGAGGCCACCATCGAGCCCCCCGAGGGTGAGCAGCCCGAGTGAGTGTGGCGCGGGCATCCTGCCCGTGATTCCCCGAGACCTGATCCATTCTTATCCATTTTTGTGGTTGTCCGAGGGGGCCCGGCTCAGCGACGGCGAAGTCGAGCAACTCCTCGAGGGTCTGGAGATCCGCTCCTTCCGGTCGCGCGACGAGCAGGAGGTGGCCGGCTACGCCGCACTGATGGACCTCGTCTACCAATCCTCGAGCGAGATCGATCTGACCGAGAACCACCTCCTGCAACTGCACGGAGTGCTGCTGCGATACTCCGAAAGGGACCAGCGCCACCGCGGGCACTACAAGACCATTCCGACCCGGGTGAAGGCCTTCGATGAGGCGGGCCGGAGTGTCGGAGTCGTCGCCGAGACGGCCAGCCCGCTCGAGACGCCCGGCCGGACGAGAGAGCTGCTCGCCTGGACTCTGAGGAAGCAGAAAGACGTGCTGGGGCGTAAAGTGGAGGAGGAGCGGCTGATGGCGCCGCTGGCGCCCTTGTCGGAGCAACTCCTGGGGATCGTGCGCGACCACGGGCGGGTCACGGTGCGCCAGGCGGTGGCGCTGACCGGGGCCAACCGCAACACGATCAAGCATCACCTGCGGCAGCTGGTGGCGGCGGGACACTTCGCGCAGCACGGCCGCGGGCGGGGGACCTGGTATGAAAAAGCGTGACTCCCGGGGCCGCCCCCCCCTGAAACAGATCTCTCCTTACGTCTGGGAGATCCCCGCCGGCTACAAGGAGGGGATGCGGGTGCCGGCCCGCGTGTACGGGACCGAGAAGCTGATCGCGGAGATGGACCAGGCGGTCTACGACCAGGTCACCAACGTCGCCACCCTTCCCGGCATCACCCGCTACGCCTACTGCATGCCGGACGGCCACTTCGGCTACGGCTTTCCGATCGGGGGCGTGGCGGCCATGGATGTCTCCCGCGGAGGCGTGATCTCGCCGGGCGGGATCGGCTTCGACATCAACTGCGGCATGCGCCTGCTCACCACCAACCTGACGCAGGAAGAGGTGGCGCCCCGCATCGAGCGGATCGTGGACCGGCTCTTCGAGCGGGTCCCGGCCGGGGTGGGGAGCACCGGGTTCCTCGAGATCTCGCGCAAGGAGTTCCTGAAGGTGGTGGAGCAGGGGGCCGGCTGGTGCGTCCGCAACGGCTACGGCTGGCCCGAGGACCTGGAGCTGACCGAGGAGCGGGGCTGCATCGCGGGGGCGGACGCAGCCAAAATCAGCGAGAGGGCGGTGGACCGCGGCTTCAACCAGATCGGCACGCTGGGCTCGGGCAACCACTACCTCGAGGTGCAGGTGGCCAGACCGGAGAACGTCTTCGACGAGGAGGCGGCCCGTGCGCTCGGCATCACCCTTCCCAACCAGGTCGTGATCATGTTTCACTGCGGCAGCCGGGGTTTCGGGCACCAGGTCGCCACCGACTACCTGCGGCTCTTCCTGGACGTGATGCAGTCCAAGTACGGCATCCGCGTCCGGGATCGGGAGCTGGCCTGCGCCCCGCTGGACTCGCCCGAAGGACGCGACTACTTCGCCGCCATGAAGTGCGGCATCAACATGTCCTACGCCAACCGGCAGGTGATCCTGCACCGCATCCGCGAGGTCTTTTCGGAGGTCTTCGAACGGCCGGCCGAGGAGCTGGGGCTGCGGATGGTCTACGACGTGGCGCACAACACCGCCAAGCTGGAGCAGCACGTGGTGGAGGGCCAGCCGCGGCGCCTGCTGGTGCACCGCAAGGGATCGACCCGGGCGTTCGGACCCGGTGGGGAGGGGCTGCCGGCGCGCTACCGCGAGCTGGGCCAGCCGGTGATCCTGGGAGGCAGCATGGAGACCGGGTCGTATCTGCTGCTGGGGACCCCCGGGGGCGCGGAGACGTTTTTCAGTACGGCCCACGGCAGCGGCCGCACCATGAGCCGCACCAAGGCGCGCAAACTGTGGCGGGGGGAGAAGCTGCAGCGGGAGCTGAAGCACCGGGGGATTTACGTGCGGACCACCTCCTGGCGGGGTCTGGCCGAAGAGGCCGGGGGGGCCTACAAGGACGTCGACGAGGTGGTGGAGGCGACCGAGCTGGCGGGGATCAGCCGCCGCGTGGCGCGCTTCACCCCCATCGGCAACATCAAGGGTTGAGTATGGTGTGGCGCGGGCATCCTGCCCGCGATTCCGGCAGGCATGGACCATGGAGACGAGAACCCCCGTCACGCTGGTGAGCGGCCCTCTGGGCAGCGGCAAGACCACGCTTCTTCGGCACCTGCGCGAGACGGTCGACTTCCGGCTGGCGATCGTGATGAACGAGTTCGGCGAGATCGGCATCGACGGGCGCGTCCTGGCGGGCCGCAACGTCCGGATGACCGAACTGGACGGCGGCTGCGTCTGCTGCTCGCTGCTGGGGGAGTTCGAGGCGGCCGTCGACGAGATCCTGGAGGTGGTGGCGCCCGACTGGATCGTGGTGGAGACGACGGGCGTGGCCGAGCCGGACGCGCTGGCCTTCGACATCCAGGAAGAGCTGCCGCGGCTGCGGCTGGACGGCGTGGTGGTGGTGATGGACGCGGACGTGATGCTGGCCTTCCCGGAGATCGGTCACACCGGCCGGATGCAGGTCGAGGCGGCCGACCTCATCCTGCTCAACAAGGTCGACCTGGTCGGGGAGGCGGATCTGCCCGAACTGGAGACGGGGCTGCGGGAGTTGAACGGACGGGCGGCCGTCCTGCGGACCGAGCGCTGCCGCGTCGATCCGGAGGTGCTCTTCGGCCTGGAGGCGGAATCGAGGATCCGCGCCCCTCAGCATCGTCATCAATCGGAGTTCGAATCGTTCGCGCTCCGCCCCTCCGGTCCGCTGGACCGGACCCGCTTCGAGGCCTTCGCCGACTCGCTGGACGCCGAGGTCTTTCGCGCCAAGGGATTCGTGTGTTTCGCGGAGGGCGGCTTCCTGTTCAACTTCGTGGCCGGCCGTTGGGAGCTGGAACCGTTCGAGTCGGACGAGTCGGTGCTGGTCTTCATCGGGCGGGACGTCCAGCGCCGTCGCGGGGCCGTGGAGAAGGGGCTGAAGGAGTGCCGAGCGTGAGCTACCGCTACCTGGAAGACAGCGCCACGGCCGACATCGCCTTCGAGGCGGAGGGGGCCACGCTCGAGGAGGTGTTCCGCTCTGCCGGCGACGCCACCTTGAACGTCATGATCGAGGAGCTGGACACGGTCCGGCCGCGAGAGGAGCGGCCGGTGGAACTGGAGGGCCGGGAGCTGGACCTGCTGCTGTTCGACTTCCTGCAAGAGGTCGTCTACCACAAGGACGCGGGGCAGCTGCTGCTGCGGCCGGGCGAACTGGAAGTCCGGCGGGAGGGGGAGTCGTACCGGCTGAGCGGACTGCTGCGAGGGGAGCGGCTGGACCCGCAGCGCCACCAGCAGCGCGTCGACGTCAAGGCGGTCACGCTGCACGACTTCCGGCTCGAGCCGAGGGGCGAGGGCTGGCGGGCCCACGTCATCCTCGATATCTGATCCCGTTCAATGGGCCGCAAAGGCGGACCACGGGATTGCGACCACGTTGCGGGCCACCCGCAGCCTCTCGAGCTGGATTCTCGAAAGAAGGCGTGATGGAATATCCGCCATTGCGTGGTGGATTATCCGCCCAAAAACTGTCAAGAAAAGCGACGGTACTCAGTGCACCGGCGAAGCGATGTCCACCCGCACCTGGTTCCCCGGATCGATGTACTGGATCGAGAGCATCGAGTTGGCCAGGAAGATCCCCCGCCCGTGAGAGTCGAACAGCCGCTTGGGGTCGAAGTGCAGGTAGTCCTGGTGGTTGAACCCGGGCCCCTGGTCCTTGATCAGCACGCTCATCCCGCGGTGGGTCCGCTGCACGTCCACCTCGACCTTCTTGTCGCGGTTTTCGGGCAGGTCCAGCCGCCGCCGGATCTCCTGCTCGTAGGTCCCGTCCTCCAGCAGCTTGCTCTTCTCCTCGTAGGAGATCCCCAGGTTGCCGTGCTCCACGGCGTTGACCAGCAGTTCGAACAGCCCCATGGCGCGCTGGCAGGTGGCGCAGGTGGCGGCGATTCCGACCGCCAGCGACTCGGCCTCCGGCAGCGTGCGCAGCTCGAATTTTCCGTCCACCAGCAGCCGGAACGCGTCCTCGGTCTTGCGGATCTGATCCACCAGCGAGGCCTTCGCCTCGCAATTGGCCACCGCTGCCCGCATCACGGCGCGCAGCTGCGGGATCTGGCAGGGCTTGGTCAGGTAGTAGTAGGCGCCGTTGGCGATCCCCTGTTCGGCGTCTTCGGCCCCGAGCTTGCCGGACTGCAGCACCACCTCGATGTTGGCCAGATCGGGGTGCGACTTGATCCACTGCAGCAGCTCGAGGCCCGACATGCGGGGCATCACCCAGTCCAGCAGCACCGCCCGGACGTCTTCGACACCGTTTTCGAGGATCTTGCGGGCTTCCTCGCCGTTGGAGGCGGTGTACAGCTGGTACCCTTCCTCCCCGAGGACTTCCTCGAGAACGGCCAGTTCCACCGGTTCGTCTTCCACGATCAGAATGCTCGCCATTCAGCCTTTCCCTTCCGCCTCCGTTCACACCGCCGGTCCCGAGTTTCGTCCATAATAGCCAAGCCGAGGCAGGCACGGAAGTACGGGAACGACAGAGGAGAGGAAGG
>JBFGHG010000146.1:0-6989 GCA_041578395.1 Acidobacteriota bacterium | reverse complement strand
CCTCGACAGCCACCTTGTAGAGGTGGCCGCCGCTGACGAAGCCCAGCCAGCGGGAATCGGGAGAAAAGAAGGGGACGCTCGGCTCCGCGGCGCCGCGTGTGACGGCCGGCGCGGAGAACGCGTCCAGCCGCCGAGTGTAGATCCTGCCCTCGCTCGAGTAGGCCAGGGTACGCCCGTCGGGGGAGAGGGCGACCGAACGGACGAAACCCGGACCGGACACCGTGAAGGCCGCCGGAACGGTATCCGAAGGCCGGAGAGGCGAGAACCACGTCCACGCTCCCGCCGCCCCCAGCAGCAGGCCTGCCGCCAGCGCCGTCGCCACCATCCAGGTCCGGCCCCCACGACCAGCCGGGGGCGGAGGGTCCACGTCCTCGCCCTCGTCCAGCAGTTCGATCCGCACGTCGCCCATGTGCTGGAGGCGCATGCGGGGGTTCGGGCGCAGGCAGCGGCGCAGCAGCCGGTGAAAGCGCCTCCGGGCGGGCTCGGGCAGCTCGTCCAGGCCGGGCGGCGGGAGTTCGAATGCAGACCGCACCGCGGCACCGGAAGCGGCGGAAAACGGCCGTGAACCCGTGAGCATTTCGTACAGTACGCAGCCGAACGCCCAGATGTCGGCACGCGCGTCGACCGGCCCCCCTCGTGCCTGCTCGGGGCTCATGTAGGCCGGCGTCCCCACGACCAGGTGGGCCTGCGTGATCTCCGCGGCTAGAGTGGGGGCGTCCGCCGAGGCTGAGATCGGGGCTCGATCGGTCGATTCCCGGGCCAGCCCGAAGTCGAGGACCTTGACGGTTCCGTCCGGTGTGATCTTGATATTGGCTGGTTTCAGGTCGCGGTGAACGATGCCTTTCGCATGGGCGGCTTCCAGGGCCTCGGCGATCTGCAGGGCGATGGGCAGGACCTCCTCGGGAGACAGCGCTCCCCGGGCCAGCCGGTCGGCCAGAGTGGGACCCTCCACCAGCTGCAGGACCAGGACCTTGCTGCCGTCCGCCTCTTCGATGCCGTAGATCTGGCCGATGTTGGGGTGATCCAGCGAGGCCAGCACGCGGGCTTCCCGGCTCAGACGCGCCGTGTGCCGGGAGTCCGAGGCCAGGGTCGGAGACAAAACCTTCAGGGCCACCTCCCGCTGGAGCTTGCCGTCCGTGGCCCGGTACACCTCGCCCATGCCCCCCTGGCCGATCTTGCCGGTGATCGTGTAGTGCGCGACGGTGCGGCCGATCATTGCTGGTGAATGGTAGGGGAGGAAATCGGCCCTGGCAATTCCTGACGTGCCCTGCGGGCGGAGACCCAGCTGCCGGACTCCGTCTGGATCGCGGGCGTCCGCCGATATGGCTCTCGAGATGGTTGGCGGCTGGTTCGAGACAGAGGTCACCCGCCCCGGATCCTCGGTGATGGTTCACCCCCGGCGAAGACACTTTCGAGGTTTGATACTGCCTCGTCTGTCACAATTGAGTGTCATGAGATCTCGGCATCTGCGACTTCCGGTCGCGGTCTTCGTCTTGCTGCTTCTATCCGGCTGTGGGACTACTCGAGGCCAGCAGCCCCCTTCACGAGACGTCCTCATCGCAGCGGCTCGTGACACGATGAGGGACGCTCTCTATTGTGCCCTGATCACTCTCGACGAGGCAGGCCGTCCACGGGTCAGGACCATGGACCCGTTCGAGCCCGAAGACGACATGGTCGTCTGGCTGGCGACCAACCGCAACAGCCGAAAAGTCCAGGAGATCGAGCAGGACCCCCGAGTCAGCCTCTACTATGAGGCCGATGGCGGCGACGGGTACGTGGCGATCCAGGGAACCGCCCGACTCGTCGATGATCCCGCAGAGAAGAAGCGGCGCTGGAAGAAGGGATGGGAAGAGTTCTATCCCGATCGAGAAGCGACCTACCTGCTGATCGCGGTCACTCCGGAGTCGCTGGAAGTGGTCAGCTACCGGCTCGAGCTCGTCGGAGATCCGCAGACCTGGCAACCTCCCCGAGTCCGTTTTCCGCAGGTCGGCCCGAAACAGCCGTGACTCGCGAGAATCCCGTTGAATTTCCGCTCGAAAAAAGCGGATAATTCTGACGTGTTCCCCCACCCTGCTTCGGCGGTGGCCGTGGGGCAGGGGGACGAGGAGGAAGCGAGACAACCTGCCGCGAGCGGCGCCCTCAGCCGCTGACTCTGCTTCGACCACGATGAGAATCAAGCCTGTCGTCCTGTTGGCTTTCCTGTGTGCGTGGCCCGCCCTGTCCCGGGCTCAGTCGGTGCGCACCGTCCCGCTGACCAGCACCGGGATGGCATATTCGACCAGCCGGGACCTGCTGTACGTGGCGGTCTCCGAAACCTCTCCGCAACGCCCCCGGACCGTCACGACCGTGAACCTCCGCACCGGCGCGATCGGCGCCTCCGTGGCGCTGCAGGCGGAACCGTGGTCGCTGGCGATGTCCGCGGACGAGCGTCATCTGTACGCCGGTCTGGCTGACGGAAACGTGGTTCGCATCGATTTGGGCACCTTCGCCCGCGATCTCGTGATCTCCACCGCAGGCACCGGGGTCGCGGACCCTGCGGTTCTGGAGATTCACCCGTTTCCGGATCGTTCGACGTCTTTCGTGGCCAGCGTGATGCAGCAGGGAGTGGGACGGCCCGTTCTGGCGGTCTTCGACGGCGCCGTGATGCGTCCCCGGACGCTGGGCGGGGAGATCCTGCGGGTCTCCTTCGGCGCCGACTCCCGGACACTCTGGGGATACGACGGCTCCCCCATCTCCTTCGGCCTCTACCGCTTGCGCATCCAACACGACGGACTCTCGGTCGCCTCCCGGGCGCAGGTCGGACTCCTGCTGAGTTCGGTGACGAAACTGCTGTTTCGCGAGGGGCTCCTCTTCGGGAACAACGGAGAGGTGGTCGATCCCGAGAAGCTGACCATCGAGGGTCGCTATCACTCCTTCGAGTCGGCCCACGCCCGCTCGTTTGCCGTGGACTGGACGCGCCGGCGCGCGTACTTCGCGGCCCGTTCGGGCTACGACTTCTACCTTTCCGAGTTCGATCTGCAGACCTTCCGGCGGGTCGGGGGCGTCGCCACTTTCTACGGGAACGTCCTGGTGCCCTGGACTCCGGAGTTGACGGTGCTGTGCGGATCGATGCTGGCGTTCGGAGGGTACGGTTCGGACCAGCCGTTCATCACGCTGTTCCCGTTGTCCCTGATTCAGCCGGCCCCCGAGTGGCGGCGGCCTCCGGACCAGCCGCTCAGCACCGGCGTGCGGCGGATCCCGCTGGAGAACACGACGATCGTGCACGACTCGGCCCGCGGCCGGATCCTCGCCGCGACGCCCAACTGGGCGTCTACGATCGGCAACAGCCTGGTGCCGATCGACCCGGCGAAAGGTCGGGTGGGCGATCCCGTCTGGGTCGGTCCCGACCCGTGGCAGATGGCCATCACGGACGACGGCCAGTACCTCTACGCCGGCCTCTACTCGGGCTTCGCAGTGCAGCGTGTGCGCCTGGACGGGTTGCGGCGCGATCTCCGCATCCCGCTCTTCCGCGAGGAGGACTTCTGGGGGCCGCTGCCGACCCGCGTCAACGATATCCTGCCGGTGGCGGGCCGCCCCGAGTCGTTCGTCGTGGCCCGCGCCTACTGGCCCGGGGACCCGATCGACATCGTGCCTCAGGGCGTAGTGGTCTTCGATGGTGCCACTCCCCGCCCCCTCACGACCCGGGACCGTCCCTACGACGCGACGATCTGGTCGGTCCAATGGGATCAGGCGAATGAATCACTCTACGCGTTCCCCAATTTCAGAGAACTGAGGGTCGACCAGCGGGGCGTCCAGGTCGGACGAACCACGCGGGGCGTAGCCGACACCGTCTTTTCCACCGATCTGATGCGGTGCCAGTACGACCTCTGCTTCACCCCCTCCGCCTTCGTGGTCGACGCGCGGTCGCAGGAGGCGCTCGGCCGGCTCGCCGTCGACGTCTGGGCCGATGACTTCTATTGGGCCGATTTCACCGTACCGGATCTGGACCGGGGCCTGGTCTATTACGTGGCCGACCTGGGACGCCGCTACCTCGGCGACCGCCGCCTGACCGTGGAAGCTTACGACGTGCGGACCCAGGAGCGGGTGGGCCGCCTCGTGATCGACGACTGCGAGAAGCCCACCGGTTTCCTGATCTGGGGGGAGGACCAGCTTGCGGTCAGCACCTCGGACGAGGTCATCCTGTTCCCGATGTCCCAGTTGCACCGCAGACTGCCGGGCACACCGCCGACGGCAGACGAGCTGCGGCCGTCGCGCTGGGTGTTCCCCTTCATCGAGGAGGACTACGGGCGTTTCACCGGTTTTGCGGTGTCCAACCCCGGCGTCGATCCGATTCGCCTGCGCCTGACCTCCTTCAGCGGGGACGGCGATCCCAATGCCGTCTTCAACGGACGCCACGAGATCCGGCTGGGCCCGCGTTCGCAGTGGGCGCGGCTCGGGACGGAGATTTTCGGCCCCGACCGCAGCGCCGGCAACATGTGGCTCGCGCTGGACGGGCCCGAGGACTCGCCGGGGGGATTCTTCCTTTTCCAGCACGGCGACGGACTCGATGGCGCCATCGCCCAGAAGGAAGCGGCGAAGGTGCTGTACTTCCCGCGCGTCAGCGTGGGGGAGAACCGCTTCCGCGGACGCACGGCAACCAACCAGCTGTACCTGGTGAATCCCAACGGCTATGCGGTTCGAGTCAAGGTGACGATCGTGGGCCAGGTCCGGGTTCCCGCCTACGTGCCGGAGCGCTTCACCATCTACGTCGACCTGCCGGCCTACGGCTGGTGGATCGAGGATCCCTGGTATCGCCAGCAGCACGTCGATCTCGTCAGCGCCTACGTCAAGGTCGAGGTGGATCAGGAGAGGGGCAGCCTGATCGGTTTCCAGCTGATCCGGCTCCAGGACCCGGAGACGCTGATCGCCTTCAACGCCCTCGCACCCGAGACAAGGACCGTTTCTTTCTCCGCGCAGCTGGCGAGCGGACCCGCCATCTTCTCGAACTTGAAACTGATCAATGCCACCGACCAGCCTCGTGAGGTGACGCTCACGGCAGTGGCCGACGACGGCTCACCGCTGGCCGCACCGGTGCACCTTACGCTGGAGCCGGGAGGCTTCCTGGAAGAGGACGCCGACACGCTCTTCGCCTTCCCGCGCGGCCGCACCGTGACCGGCTCGCTGCGGGTCGAGGCGGACGGGCCGGGTCTCCTCGGCAACCTCCTGTTCGGCGATCCGCGGACGCTGGATTTCGCCAGCGCGGTCAACCTGGAGGGCGAGACGTTCCAGGACGCGGTCTTCAGCCACGTGGCCAACGTGCCCGGCTTTTTCACCGGACTGGCGCTCTACAACGCATCGGAGGAAGAGAACGAGGTCACCCTGGAGGTCCATCAGGCCGACGGCCGGCTCTCCGGACGGAGTGCGTTCACCCTGGCGGCGGGGGCGCGGCTGTCCCGGCTGCTGCCCGAACTGGTCCCGGCATCGGCGGGTCAAGCGGGCGGGTACATCCGCGTCCGGTCGAGCCGCCCCCTGGTCGGGCAGCAGCTGTTCGGCAACACGAAACTGTCCCACCTGTCCGCGGTCCCGGCCCAGGTGATCCGGTAGTCGGTCGGGTGGGAGGCGGGTCGCTGTCGACCGTGCCTCCATGCTCCGTGACGATCCAACTCCCTTCGGGCCGAACGCCTGGCGCTTCACCGGCGGCTGAGGTACACGGTGACCAGGGTACGAACTCCGTCCGCAATCACGAGATCGTCCTTCCCGTCCCGATTCAGATCGACGACGGCAAGTCCCCAGGGATTTCCGTCACCCGGGAGCCGGACAGTCTGAAAAGAGTCAGGCCCTCCCAGGACGACGAGCACGTCCGAGGACCAGCTGCTGACCAGGGCATCTCCCACGCCGTCGCCGTTGATGTCTCCCACCGCAATATTCTTGGCCCCCGCGGCCATGGGGAACCGTGAGGCTGCTCTCCTCCGAAACTCGCCCCGGCCGTCACCCGGGAAGACCTCGACTCGAGAGGCGCTCCCGTCCGAAGCAGCAATCACGTCCAGGATGCCGTCGCCATCGAAGTCGGCGAGCGCCACGCCAAACGGAGACGCCGCCTCCACGGGGGCCGTACGGACGAACTCCAGGCCGGAAGAGCCGGTATTGAGGACGACGCCGACCTCATTCGGATTCGGCGTGATCAGATCCAGAGGACCGTCGCCGTTCAGGTCCCCGATCGCCATTCCCAGGTACGGATCGCCCCCCACCTCGACCACCGTTCCCGGCGTCTCGAAGGCGCCAGTGCCCAAACCTCTGAGAACCAGCAGGCCGCGCCCCGCCCGGTGGTCCACGACGAGGTCCACGAGACGGTCGCCATCGAGGTCTTCCACTCGAACCGCATGCGGGTGTGGGTCCACCCCGATCACGAGCGGCGAGTTCGGGGCGGGCGTAAAAGCTCCCCGACCGTCACCGATCAGCAGTGTCAGGTACGAGGTTTCGTGATTGGCCACAACCAGGTCGACGAGGCCGTCTCCGTTGATGTCGGCGGCTGCTACGTCGGTCGGATTCTCACCGGCCGGAAAGCGCCCAACGCTGGCCAGCCCGCCCTTGCCATCGCCCCGCAGGACGTTGAGATCGTGACGAGTGCTGCTCGCGACGACCAGGTCCTGGAGGCCGTCATTGTCGAGGTCGGCGAATGCCACGGCCGGCTTGCCCTCGCCTACCGGAAAACTCTGCTCCACGAAGTTGATCCCGCTGATCTCGACCGTGCCTGTCTCGAGAGGAGAGAACATCAGGAGGGCCGAGAGTGAGAATGTGTAGATCGACATCGAGGCATTTTATACGGTCCAAGCCGTGAGGGTCTCCTTGCTCGCGGAGGATACAACCGGAGCCGGCATTATTCACGAACCTTTCGGCTGCGAGCGCGGATAGCACGCCATCTCGGGGCGTGCTCGCTCCTCCCTCCTCGACATACGGTACAGTATGCCTGCGTCGTTCGTCGCTGTGCTGCCCCGATCTGACGCACTCTG
>JBFGHG010000145.1:0-6997 GCA_041578395.1 Acidobacteriota bacterium | reverse complement strand
CGACGTCCACCAGGCCGTCCGTGAACAGCACCACCAGTTCGCCCGCCCCCAGCCGGGCCTCCCCCAGCGGATAGCGGGAGTTCTTGAACATGCCCAGGGGTGGGCCTCCCCCGGGCAGGGTACGGCTGGAGCCGTCCGGCGCAATGACCAGCGGCTCGTAGTGCCCCGCGTTGAGGTAGTGCAGAGTCCCGCGGCCGCCGTCGTAGTCCAAGAAGACGCCCGTCAGGTACTGGATGAAGTCCTCGTCGAAATGGACCGACTGGTTGAGGCCGTCGAAGAGCCGCTCGGGGCCGGGGTCGCCCGCCACCCGGGCCTGCAGCAGCCCGCGGAAGTTGGACATGATCAGGGCCGCCGCCAGGCCGTGCCCGCAGGCGTCCGCCAGGATGCAGCGAATCCGTTGCTCCTCGAGCGGGAAGAAATCGAAGTAGTCTCCCCCCACCAGCGCCGAGGACTGGTTGAATCCGTAGACGTCACAGCCGGCGCAGCGGGGCCGCTCGCGCGGCAGGAAGCTCAACTGGATCTGCCTGGCCCGCTGCAGATCCGCCGCGTCCAGCTGGTGCTTCTGGTTGACGGCCAGGCGGGTGGAGGACATCAGCAGCCCCAGCAGGCGGGACAGGATCTTGCCCGCCTCCCGCCGGGCCGGAGTCTCTTCCACGGGAGCGTCGTGCTCGAGCACCACCAGCGCCTCCAGCACGTTGGCGAAGTACAGGGGAATGCAGTAGAAGCGGGCGTCCGGCCGGGAGTGGTAAGGCGCCCGGCGCCGCAGGGCGCCCCGCAGCTCCATGCGGTCCATCCGCCGGCCCAGCTGGTGAACGGCGTCGGGCGGATAGCCGGTGAAATAGAGCAGGTCGAAGGTGTCCGTCTGTTCGTAGTAGTCCACCAGGCTGACCCGGGAGGTGCCGAAGAACTCTCCGATGATCGGGCACACCCTCTCCAGGAACTCGTTGAGCCGGTGCTCCTCGATCAGCTCCTTGCACAGCGCCAGGCAGAGGCGCCGGGTTTCGAGGTGGTCGAAGCCCGGAATCGTGAGTGGAGCCATGGCGGGCAGTGTACTGGAGCGGCGTCGGCTTAACCAGAGGCCGGTCAGCCGCCTTCTCCCCGGCCCACGTAACTGAACACGGTCACCAGGGCGTAGGCGGCCAGCAGGACGGCCCCGAAGGGACGCCGCAGGTGGTCTCCGGAGACGAAGATCCCCACCCGGAAGATCACCAGCAGCAGCAGCATCGAGGGGAAGTAGAGCGTGAAGAAGTGCCCCGGTGCCGCCAGGCCTCCCGGCGTGACGGCCGCGGCCGCGCCGGCGACGAACAGGACGTTCAGGATGTCGGCGCCCACCACGTTGCCCACCGCCAGCTCCCCGTGGCCGCGCCGGGCCGCGGTCACCGAGGTGACCAGCTCGGGCAGGGAAGTACCGAAGGCCACCATGGTGGCCGCAATGACGCTCTCCGGAACGTTCATCCGGGTGGCGGCTTCGCTGACTGCGGGGATCACCGCCCAGGAGGAGGCCACCACGACCCCGATCGCCCCCAGCAGCTTCGCGATCACCCTGGCCAGGGGCGCCGACACGTCCGGAGTCTCGAACTGCTCGACCATCTCTTCTTCCAGGACGGGTTCGACGTGGGTCATCGCCTCCCGCCGGGACCAGCGCACGCTCTGCCAGAGGTAGGCCGCCAGCAGCAGCAAGAAGAGGACCCCGGCCGCCCTCGGCAGACGCCCTCCGGAGGCGGCCGCCGAGGCCAGGTCGCCCCACGGCGTGGCGGCCGCCACCAGCAGAAACCCCGCTCCGATCTGAATCCAGCCCTGGCGGTTGACGATGGTGGGGTCCAGCGGCAGCGGACGGATCAAACACGCCACTCCCAGGATCAATCCGGTGTCGCAGATGATCGACCCCACCGCGTTGCCCAGCGCCAGCCCCGCTTTCCCCTGCACCGCCGCCAGCACCGAGACGACCGCCTCCGGCGTGGTGGTCCCCATGCTGACGATGGTGGCCCCGATGACGACCTTGGGAATCCCGGACCGCTCCGACAGCGCCACCGCCTCCTCCACCAGCCAATCCGCCCCTTTCCCCAGCGCCGCCAGGCAGACAGCGATCAGCAAAGCCAGCAACGGCCACGAAAGCTGAGCAATAATCTCGACGAGAGCTTCTTCCATGTAAATGAGGAATAGTGAGCCGGATCAGCTCAAGGCGAACACCAGCAGACCTGGGGAAGCCATTCCCCGTTTGAACATTGAAAATTGAACATTGAGATTTAATTGAAAATTGAGATTTGAGATTTGAGATTTGACGGCGCGCCCGCAGCGCGCCTAATGCACCCTCTTCTCCTCGGCTTCCCAATACCTCTCCCTCAACTGCCGCTTCAAGATCTTCCCCGTCCCCCCCTTGGGGAGCTCCTCGTAGAACTCGACGCTCTTGGGCATCTTGAAGCCCGCCAGCCGGCCGCGGCAGTGCTCCAGCAGTTCGTCCGCGGACGCCGTAGCGCCTGCCTTGCGGACCACCAGCGCCTTGGGCACTTCGCCCCAGGTGTCGTCCGGGACCGGGATCACGGCGCACTCGAGGACCTCGGGATGGGCCAGCAGGACGTTCTCCAGTTCGATGCTCGAGATGTTCTCCCCACCGCTGATGATGATGTCCTTGCTGCGGTCCACGATCTGGACGTAGCCGTCCGGGTCGATGGTGGCCAGGTCGCCCGTGTGGAACCAGCCGCCCGCCATCGCCTTGGCGGTCTCCTCGGGCCGGTTCCAATAGCCCTCCATCACCATGTCCCCGCGCACCGCCAGCTCGCCTTCGGCGGAGCCGTCCCAGGGGAGCTCCTCCTCCCGGCCGCCCACCAGCTTGATTTCCACGCCGGGGATCGGATAGCCGGCCATCGCCTGCAGGCGGTGGCGCGAATCGCCGTCCAGCGCGAGGACGCTCTTGGGAAGGCCCAGCGTCAGCACGGGGCAGGTCTCCGTCAGGCCGTAGCCGGCGATGCAGCGGCAGCCGAACGCCTCTTCCATCTCGCGGATCTGGCGCGGACTGGAGGCGGCCCCGCCGATGGTGATCTGCCGGACGCTGGAGACGTCGAACCGCTCGCGCCCCGGGTGGTGCAGCAGCGCCGTGGCCATGGTCGGCACCAGCGCCAGCAGGCTGACCCTGTGCCGTTCGATCTGCTGGAAGACCTCCTCCGGGTCGAACTTGGGCAGCATGACGTGGGTGCCCCCCATGGCGGTCAAGAACTGCGGCGTCCCCCAGCCGTTGACGTGAAACAGGGGGATGGTGTGCAGCTGCACGTCGGCGTCGCTGCAGGTCAGCAGCAGCGGGGCCTCCACCGCGTGCAGGTAGAGGTTGCGGTGGGTCAGCATCACTCCTTTGGGCCGGCTGGTGGTGCCGGAGGTGTAGAACATCTCCGCCAGCGAGTCCTCGTCCACCTCCATGAAGTCGAGTTCGAGGGTGTCCGGCTGCGCGTCCAGCAGCGTCTCGTAGGAGTCCGGCTCGGCCCAGGCCGGGACTTCCTCTTCTGCATCGTCCAGCACCACGAAGTGCCGGACCCGGGTCAAACCGGAGCGGATCTCCTCGATCAGCGGCAGAAACGCCCGGTGCAGGAAGAGGCATTCCGCCTGCGAGTCGTTCAGGACGAAGCGGATGTCGTCCCTGGAGAGCCGGATGTTGAGCGGCAGGAAGACGCCTTCGGCCAGGATCACGCCGTAGTACGCCTCCAGCAGCTGGTGTGTGTTGTAGGCCAGGTAGGCGACGCGCCCTCCAGGTTCGAGCCCGAAGGAGCGGATCAGGTTGGCCAGCCGGCGGCAGCGGCTCGCGTACTCGGCGTAGGTCCACTGCCGGTCGCCGTCCACCACGCCCAGCTTGCGTCCGAACTGCTTCTCGGCGCGGTGGAGAAACCGAATGGGAGTCAGGGGAACTTTCATATGACTGTCACGAAAATCTGACGAGCCAGCTCTTCGCTGAGACTGTGGCGCGCCTCGTCGATGAGGATCTCGACGGGTCCGTTGAAGGGGGCCTTCTCCATGACCTGGAGCTGGACCCGGGGGTAGATGCCGATCGCAGCCAGGTACCGGAGCGCCTCGGGGTCCTGGTCGCTCACCCGGTTGACCCGGACCTGCGACCCGGTTCCGATTTCCCACAACGACTGGGTCGAGTCGGCGGGCAAGTGGCCGTCCTTGCTGGGGATGGGGTGGCCGTGGGGGTCGCGCGTAGGGAACCCCAGGGCGGCGTCGATGCGGTCTTCGAACTCTTCGGAGATGACGTGCTCGAGTTCCTCGGCCTCGTCGTGCACCTTGTCCCAGCTGTAGCCCAGGACCTCGGCCAGGTAGAGCTCGAGCAGGCGATGATGGCGAAGCACCTCGAGCGCGATCTTGCTCCCCGCGTCCGTCAGGCGCACCCCCTGGTAGGGCTGGTACTCGACCAGCTTGAGTTCGGAGAGCTTCTGCACCATGTTGGTGACGCTGGCGGCCGAACACGCCATGCGCTCGGCCAGCCGGGACGTCGCCACCCGTCCGCTGCCCACCGACAGCTGGTGGATCGCCTTCAAATAGTCCTCCATGGCGCGACTGATCATGCCAGCGTCATGATAGCGGTTCGGGGGCACTGAGCAAAAATCTAAAAAATGCTGTGGGACGGGCATCCCTGCCGGTTATTTCGGACGACAGCCCGGCGCGCCACCTCAATCGGCGGCTTCGAGATGCTTCTCGAGGACCTCGATGCGGCCCCTGGCGGTACCGGCGTGAGAGCTCCTGGGGTCGAACTGCAGGAAGGCGCGCCAGGCCCGCACGGCGCGGTCCCAGAGGCCGAGTTTTTCGGCCGTGGTGGCGAGGTTGTAATAGCCGTCCGAGAACTCGGGCGAGATCTCCACGGACTTCTCGTACCAGCGCAGCGCCTCCTCGGTGCAGTTGAGTTCGTCCAGGCAGTTGCCCAGCTCGAAACAGGCCCGGGTGTGATAGGGGCTGCGGCGCAGGGCCATCCGGAAGCAGCGCTGCGCGTCGATCAGCTTCGCCTGCTGGTAATAGAGCACTCCCATGTTCACGTAGGCGTCCGCCAGCTGCGGGTCGAGCTTGACCGCCTCGCGGAAGGCGTCCAGCGCCTGGCGTTGCGTACGGGGTTCGGCCTGCAGCTCCAGTCCTCGGCGGAACCACTCGGAAGCCGTCCGGCTCTCGATCTTGGCCAGGCGGCTGTCGACCTGCTTCTGGAAGTCGGCCACGTC
Source organism: Acidobacteriota bacterium (assembly GCA_041578395.1). GTDB lineage: Bacteria > Acidobacteriota > UBA6911 > RPQK01 > JANQFM01 > JBFGHG01. The sequence goes on along the minus strand of JBFGHG010000145.1, from coordinate 1,805 downwards.
GAACTTCAGGCAGAGTCGTCCCGAGTGGGTGTCGATCAGGCGCCGCCGGTTGCTGACGATCACGCGATCGTCGAAGACGTAGATCCGCTTGGTGGCCAGCTGCCCGTCGAACTTGGGCAGCCGTTCCTGCAGGCTGCGGATGTGCGACTTGATGCGCGTGGCGGGCTGGCCTTTCTGCACCAGCCGCTGGGCGATCTCGAGGCTGATCAGGTCCTGGAAGTCGTAGAAAGTCCGACGGCCCTCGCGAAGGCTGGGCTTGACCAGTCCGATACGGTCCCAGTACCGAAGCCGGTTCGGCTCCAGCCCCAGGATCCGTGCCGCTTCCGAGCGGGCCACGTGGTGTGCTAGTTCAGGCACGTTTTCGCTGCGCCTTCGATTGCGCCGCCTCGTCTTCGGCGGCATCCTTTTTCGACGTGGTCTGAAGGCTCTTCTTGAGGGCCTCCATCAGGTCGACGACCTTGGCGGGCTCCTTGCTTTCGGTGACCACGATCTTCTCGCCCTCGATCTTCTTCCGGATCACCTCGAGCAGCCGTTCCCGGTGCTCGTCCTCGAGCATCTCCTCGGAGAACTCCTCGGTCAGGTTTTCGATGATCTGCACGGCCAGGTCGAGTTCCTTCTCCTGAATCTCCACCTCGGGCAGGCTCAGCAGCTGGGAGAGGTGGGTGAACTCTCCGGCGTGAAAGAGGATGTGCAGCAGCAGGCCGGACTCCTCGAAGTTCACGGCGCCGATGTATTCCTTGCCCCGCATGACGAAGCGGGTGATGGCCACTTTGCCGGTCTCCCGCATGCCGTCGCGCAGCAGCACGTACGCCTTCTCGGCGCCCGCCTCCGGAACCAGGTAGTAGGTCTTGTTCAGGTGCACCGGCTTCAACTCGCCGGCGTTGACGAAGGCCACCACGTCGATGTTGCGCGAGGCCCCCGCCTCGGCGCTCTCGAGGTCTTCGGGGGCGATGACCACGTAGTTGTCCTTCTCGTACTGGTAGCCCTTCACCAGGTCGGAGCGTTCCACGAACTCGTCACAGCTGGGGCAGTAGGGCTTCTGCTGGATGCGGTTGAGGCACTTCTCGTGCAGCAGGTTGAAACTGATGTTCTGAGAGCGCTGCGAGACCTCCAGGCGAACGGGGATGGACACCAGACCGAACGAGATGGAACCCGACCACAAGGCCATCAGGAAAACCCCCGGCAGAAGACCCCTTCAGTATAGCACCCTCGATTCGCTCGTGCCTGGGCTACAATAGCAGCCTTTTCGAAGGAGGAAGAGGGATGGCGAGGACGCTGATCGCCCTGCCGGGGGACGGCATCGGCCCGGAAGTCGTGGGCGGTGCGCTGCAGGTGCTGGAGGCCTGTGCCCGCCGCTTCGGGCTGGACCTCGAGGTGCGGACGCTGGCGGTGGGGGGGGCCGCCCTGGACGAATTCGGAGAGCCGCTGCCGGGCTTCGTCCTGGACGCCTGTCTGGAGAGCGGGCTGGTGCTGCTGGGAGCGGTGGGCGACCCCCGCTTCGACGACCACCCGCCCGACCGCCGGCCGGAGAAGGCGCTGTTGCGGCTGCGCAGCGAGATGAAGCTGTTCGCCAACCTGCGACCCGTACGGCTGGCGCCCGCGCTGGCGGCGGCCTCCCCCCTGAAGGAGGAGATCGTAGCCGGGGTGGACCTCCTCTTCGTGCGGGAGCTGACCGGGGGCATCTACTTCGGCGAGCCCCGCGGCATCGAAGAGCGGGAAGGAGCGCGCGTCGGATTCAACACCGAGGTCTACTCCGAGGGGGAGATCAGCCGTATCGCCCGGGTCGCCTTCGAAGCGGCGCGGCT
>JBFGHG010000144.1:0-7014 GCA_041578395.1 Acidobacteriota bacterium | reverse complement strand
GGACGTCCGGATCAGGCCCGCGCCGGAGACCATCCAGAAGCGTCCCTCCCGGTCCTCCAGGACCTGGAAGATGCTGTTGTTGGGCAGTCCCTGGTGGGTGGTCATGCCACTGATCTCATCCCCGGCGAGCCGGTTGAGGCCTCCGCTGGTCCCGATCCAGAGAGCGCCGTCGTCGTCTTCGTGAAGGCGGAACACCACGTCGGAAGCGAGTCCGTCCCGGGAGGTGAAGCGCGTCCACCGCCCGTTCTCGAAACGCAGCAGCCCTCCCCCGGAGGTGCCGACCCAGAGCGCGCCCCGGCGATCCTCGTGCAGCGACATGATCAGGTCGTTGGACGACCCGTGCTCAGTGACGACCCGCTCGACGAGGCCGTCCCGGTAGCGGTTCAGCCCGGAGCGGGTGCCGACCCAGAGGGTGCCCGCGCGGTCCTCCAGCAACACCCTCACGGCGTCGCTGGAGAGCCCCTGCCGGGTGGTGAAAACCCGGCTCCGGCCGTCTTCGATCCGCACCAGCCCCCCGTACGTCGCGACCCAGAGCACGCCGGACCGATCTCGGTACACGTCGCGGACCTTGTTCTGCGGCAGGTGGCCGCTGTCCGTCGACAGGACGTCGATCACCGTGCCGTCCTCGAGCCGGCACGCCCCTCCCTCGCTGGCGATCCAGATGCTGCCGTCCGGGTCCTGGAAGAAAGCGTGGACGGTGTCGGAGGGCAGCCCTTCGAGTATTCCGTAATTGGTGAACTTCCCCTCGTGCAGGCGGTTCAGGCCTCCGTAGTACGTGCCGACCCAGAGAGTGCCTTCGAGATCGAGGTGCAGGCTGCTCATCTGGTTGTGGGTCAGCCCCTCGTCTTCCGACAGCCGGGAGAGTCCCTTCTCGTTCCAACGGTAGAGGCCGTTGTCGCTGCCGAACCAGACGCTGCCGAGCGGATCCACCAGCAGGGTGGTGACCGACTTGAGCGAGGGGTAGAGCGGCGGGGAGGCGATGGGGAAGAACGTCTCGTTCTCGAAGAGGACGAGCCCCGCGGAAGCCGTGCCGATCCAGAGCCGCCCCGCGGCGTCTTCGGCCAGAGAGAGGATTTGTGTATCGGGCAGTCCCTGCTCCGGCAGGAATTGCGTGATCCCGCCGTCCAGCTCGAACCGGAACAGCCCGGCCGTTCCGGTGCCCGCCCAGACGTGGCCTCTGGAGCCGGCCAGCAGGACGTTGATTTCCTGGTCGCGGAGCTCGCTGCGCAGCAGCGCCATGTTCTCCCGATCGAAGACGTTCAGGGCTCGAAGAGTCGCCACCCATAGGCGCCCCTGCGCGTCGATCTCCACGTCGCGGAGGTGGTTGCTGGACAGCCCGTCGCTGCTGTCGAAGGCGGAGAGGTCTCCTCGGTCGAGGTAGTACAGTCCCTGATGCCCGCCGAACCAGAGGCCGCCCCGGGGGTCGGCTCGCAAGGTGTGTATGGAGCCCGGGTTGAGCTCCTCCCAGAGGGAGTTCGTGAAGAGGTCGAAGCTCACGCCGTCGAAGCGGGCCAGGCCCTGGTGGGTGCCGAACCAGAGGTAGCCGTCGCGCGTCTGCTCGATGTCCAGCGCTCCCACGGCCGGAAAACCCTCGGCATGCGACCAGGACCGCAGGTTGTACTGGGTGAGCGTCCGGGCCGTGCCGGCCTCCTGCGCGCGGACCTGAAGCGGTTCCAGCAGCAGGAGCAAGGTCAGCAGGACCGGCAATTGGAGGCTGAACGACTTGAGCGCGCGGACAGGTATCCGTCGGGCTGCCGTCTCCCGGGCCAGCGGCTTCACGCTCGCACCTCCAGTCCCTTCCTTTGGACCCCTCCGCCGATGAGTGGGCACAACTATAGCAGAAAAGGACGGCTGGAGGGCCATTCAACGAATTGCTCGATCTGCGGTCGTGGTCCGGGCCCACCGCCGGACCTCTCTGCCCGAGGCATCGGAGGCGGCGATCGCCATCGCCGGCCGGTTGTCGGCGTCGCTGGTGGGTGGCGGGGGGGGATCAGCTTGTTGGATTTCGAACTTTTGGGCGGGCGGGGAGTCGCCCGGGTGGACGTTTCGGAGGGCGCCGCAGGCGTATAATGACGGCAGGGAGCACGTCCCGAGGGAGGGTGCCGCACGGGCGGCCCGGGTCTCGGGTTCTCGAGCTCCGGTTCCGCAGAGAATCACCCTCGAAAAGGAGAACAGGCGATGGCAGAAAAGAAGATCGTCGTAGTCGTGGGTGCAACGGGTGCGCAGGGGGGCGGCCTGGCACGCGCCATCCTGTCCGATCCCCACGGCGGTTTTTCGGTACGCGCGCTGACCCGGAAGCCGGGATCGGACAGGGCGAGAGAGCTGGCCCGCAACGGGGCCGAGGTGGTCGCCGCCGACCTGGACGACGCGAAGAGCATCGACCGGGCTTTTCACGATGCCTACGGAGCCTTCTGCATCACGTCGTTCTGGGAACACTTCTCTCCCGAGAAGGAGTTGGGGCAGGCCCTCACGCTGGCCCAGGCCGCCCGGCGCGCCGGCCTGCGGCACGTGATCTGGTCGACCCTCGAGGACACTCGCCGCTGGGTCCCCCTGAGCGACGACCGGATGCCCACGCTGATGGGCAAGTACAAGGTCCCGCACTGTGACGCGAAGGGAGAGGCGGACCGGTTCTTCCGGGAACCTGGCGTTCCCACGACCTTTTTGCTGACCTCGTTTTACTGGGAGAACTTCATCAACTTCGGGCTGGGCCCCAGGCGGGGGCCGGACGGCGTGCTGGCCATCACGCTGGCGATGGGGGACGAGAAGCTCCCCGGCATCGCGGTGGAAGACATCGGCAAATGCGTGTACGGGATCTTCCGGCAGGGGAAAGAGTGGATCGGAAAGACCGTGGGCGTGGCCGGCGAGCACCTCTCGGGGACCGAGATGGCCTCGGCCCTGACCCGGGCCCTCGGGGAAGAGGTGCGTTACCAGGACCTGTCGCCCGAGGAGTATCGCCGGCTCGGCTCTCCCGGGGCCGAGGAATTGGGCAACATGTTCCAGTTCAAGCGCGACTTCAACGATGACTTCCGAAGAGCCCGCAACGTGGAGGTCGCCCGCAGGCTGAATCCGTCGCTCCAGACCTTCGAGGCGTGGTTGTCGCGCAACAAGGAGCGCATCCCGCTGGGCGACGTGACGGTCCCGGCCTGATCCGAGGCAACTTCCGTGGCGTCCGGTCGTGGCATGCAGCACTATCGTCGAGCGGGTTGGCTTCTGTGCGGGTCGCTCTGCTGCCTGGCCGCCTCCCTCGTGTCCCTGCAGGATCCGGACCAGGTCCTCCGGGAAGCGGGGATCGAGGTCTCGTCCGGTGCGGCGGCCGGGTACGTCCCCGACGAGGAATGCGCCTCCTGCCATGCCGGCATCGCCGCCAGCTACGCCGAAGTCGGCATGGCGCGCGCGTTTTCCCGGCCGCGCGCGCAGGGCTGGATCGAGGACTTCCAAGCCAACCGCTTCTATCACGCCGCCTCGCGCGAACGTTACGAGATGGTCTGGAGCGGCGACCGGCTGACCTTCCGGCGTTTCCAGTTGGATCGTGAGGGCCGGCCGATCAACGTGTGGGAGACGGGAGTCGACTGGATCCTGGGTTCGGGCCACCGCGCCCGCACCTACCTGTACCGCACACCGTCGGGAGAACTCTTCCAGCTGCCGCTGGCCTGGTACTCGCAGTCACAGCGTTGGGGGATGGCGCCCGGCTTCGACAATCCCCGCCACCAGGGCATCGGGCGGCGGGTTCGCCGGGAGTGTCTCTTCTGCCACAACGCCTATCCCGCGCAGTCAGCGGAGATCAACGAATACCGCGTCGAGCAGACGTTTCCGGAGCAGCTGCCCGAAGGCATCGGCTGCCAGCGCTGCCACGGCCCCGGCGCCGCGCACGTCGCACTGGCGATCAACGGTGGGCTGGAGCAGGACGGGGCCGCGACCGCCATCGTCAATCCCCGAAAGCTGGAGACCCGCCTGAGGCGGGACGTCTGCCACCAGTGCCACCTGCAGCCTTCGGTGGCCCTGGCGGGAGTGAGGCGCTTTGGCCGGGGCGACTATTCGTACCGCCCGGGCGAGCCCCTGGACGACTACCTGGTGTCGTTCGATTCTCGGGAAGAGGGACGGCCCCGGGCCGAGCGCTTCGAGATCAACCATCATCCCTACCGGCTCGAGCAGAGCCCCTGCTTCCTGCAAAGCCAGGGACGGCTGGAGTGCCTCGACTGTCACGACCCGCACGCGCGGCCGCCGCTGGAGGCGCGGATGCGGCGCTACCGCCGCGTGTGCCTGAGTTGTCACCTGCAGGAGGAGCTGACGGCCCGCCACGGAGGCCACCCCCCCCGGGTGGGGGCCGAGTGCGTCGACTGCCACATGCCGCAGCGCCGCACCCAGGACGTGGTGCAGGTCGTGATGACGGATCACCGGATCCAGCTTCCGGCTGCCGGCCGCGACCTGCAGGCCCCCCTCGAAGAGACCGTGCCCACCCTCACCGGGTTGGACTTCCTGGATCCGGACCGAGCGCCGGCGGGCCGGCTCGGCGACGCTTACGCGGCACTGGCGGTGCTGCGCGCCGGTCCCAGTCCGGCGGCGGCGGCACAGCTCCGCGAGACCCTGCGGGTACTGCCGCTCCCCGGCTGGGAACCGTTCCTGGAGCTGGCCCGGTACCAGATCTCGAACCGCCTGTTTCCCGAGGCCCGGGCGACCATCGGAGAGGTCCTGACGCGGGAGCCCGGCATTCGCCTGGCAAAGGAGTGGATGGCGCTGTGCGAGGCCGGGACGGGCAACGGCTCCGAGGCCGGAGCCATCCTGGAGGGCCTGATCCGGGAAGGTCCGCCCGGCCCCGACACCTACCTGTACCTGGGACGGCTGCACCTGTCCCGAGGGGACCCGGCCGCCGCTGCCGAGGCCCTGCTCGAGGCCGTCCGGCTGCGGCCCAACCAGGCGGACTCCTGGTTCCTGCTGGGGCAGGCCCAGGTGCGGCTCCGGAAGTTCCAGGATGCGGCGGCGTCCTTTCGCCGGGCCTTGGAAGTGCAACCGTCGCACACCCTGGCCTACGTCTGGCTGGCCCGGACGCTCCTGGTGTCCAACCGGCCTGAGGAGGCGCGCCGCTATCTGCTCCACGGCTCGGAGTTCGCGGAGGACCCGGAGGCCGTGCGGGCGGAGTCGACGAGGCTGGAAGTACGCCCGGCGTCACGCTGAGCTCCCCTCGCCGGCCGCACTCGCCGGCCAACAGGAGGACAGTCTCCATCCATGCGCCCCGGGGAGGGGCCTTGACCGCCGGGAGGGGCCGGGCCAGCATGGTGGGAGTGACGGAGAATCGAACCGCCGCCGTACGAGCCGCCGGCCGCAACTGGGTGATCTGCACTGGCGTCGCCGCCGCGACGCTGTGCCTGTACGCCGCCTCGGGCCTGCCCGGCGCGTTTTACTACGACGACCTGCTGCTCACCCGGGACGGCTACGGTACGGCCGTCGGCGTGTCGACGTTTCTCGACTACGAGCTGGCCCGCCCATTGACCCTCCTGACCTACTTCTTCGACTATCAGCGGGCGGGCCTGTCGCCGGCCGCCTTTCACTGGACCAACTTCCTGATTCACGCCATCAACGCCGCGCTGTGCGCCGCGGTCGTGCTGGCGCTGGGGGCGCGCCGCTGGATGGGCGCGCTGGCCGGCCTCAGCTTTGCCCTCCACTTCGTGGTCCTCGAATCGGTCAACTACGTGTGGGCGCGTTCGGTACTGTTGAGTTCACTGGCAATCCTGGCCGGCCTCTGGGCGCTGGCGCGGACGCGGGGCGAACTCGGATACGCCCGGGCCCTGCTGCTGGCCGCATTGTTCGTCACGGGCTTCCTGGCCCGCCCCGACGCCTTTCTGCTGTTCGCCTTCGTGTTTCTGCTGCCGGCCCTCTATCAGGGCACGCTGTGGCAGCGTGCCTACCTCGTGTTGCTGCCCGTAGCCGGCGCGGCCGTCTGGATCGTGCTGGCGCGCCTCCGGGAGCCGTCGGACCGCAGCATGGGCTTCGATCTCGGCTACTCTCCGGTGCAATGGCTGGCCTCCGCGGCCGCTGCGGGGCTGAAGTACTTCGAGCTGCTGATCCGGCCCGACCTGGGGAGCATCTACCACCCCAATCCCGAGCTGGGGTGGGACTTGTGGCCGGGGCTGGCGGCCGCGCTGCTGCTCGTCGCGCTGCTGATCGCCTACCGGAGCCAGCGGCTGGTCCTGCTGGGCGGCGGAGTGATCGCGTCCGTGATCGGCTTCTCGCTGCTGGTGCCCAACCTGGAAACGGTGGCCGACCGGCGGATCTACCTGGCCGCCTTCGGCCTGGCGCTAGTCTGGAGCGGGATCTTCGGCGCTCATCCGGGACGGTGGAGCGTGGCGCTGGCGTTTCTGCTGCCCGCCAGCCTGGCGGTGATCGCCGCGCAGCGGAACCTGGAGTGGCGGCAGCCGCCTCGCATCCTGGAGAGGGCCGAGCGGATTCACCCGCGTTCCGGCAAAGTGCAGCTGCTGCTGGGGGAATACCATGCCTCGAGGGACTTCGGGCTGGCCGTCCGCCACCTGAAGAAGGCGGTGGCGCTGGAGCCCCGTCTGCGGGACGCCCGCGCCCTGCTGGGCAACGTCTATCTGGACCGGGGGTTGTGGGCGGCCGCCGAACAGGAGTTCCGGGCCGAGCTCGAGGTCCGGCCGCATTCCCCGTACGCTCTCAACGGTGTGGGCGTTCTGGAGTTCACCCGGGGGCGCTTCGACCGGGCGCGCGCCTTCTTCCAGGAGGCCCTGCGAGCGCAGCCGGGCTACGAGCCGGCCCTCCAGAACCTGCAGTTGATCGCGAATCGACCCTGAATGCCTTCGATTGACTCGGTCCGACGCGACGCCTAGACTTGCACCACAACTCGGCTACGGGCTGACGTAAAGCATCTTTTCTCCATGCCTGAGTGACTTCCGTCCCGGGTCGACAGCACCGAGGAGGCTACCATGAAGCGTCCCATCGCACTGGCATTGGCTGCCGTCACCTTCTGCGGGCTCCTTCTGGCTCTGCAACTGCGGTCCTCCG
>JBFGHG010000143.1:0-7053 GCA_041578395.1 Acidobacteriota bacterium | reverse complement strand
GGCCCGGCGGCGAAAGACCCGCGTCGCCTCACGCCGCTTCCGGGTCCCGGCCCTGCCGCTGGACGCGTTTCTGGACGAGCGCGGCCTTCGGCCCGATCTGGTGAAGATCGACGCCGAAAGCGCCGAGCTGAAGGTTCTGGAGGGAATGACGGAGACGCTGGCCGGACCGCGGCCGCTGCTCTCGGTGGAGGTGGGAGACCTGGAGGTCGCCGCAGCCCCCGCCAGCCGGGAGCTGATCGCCTTCCTGGCCGCCCGCGGCTACCGCGCTCTGGAATTCACCGGCAGCGGGTTCGAGCCCCACGAGCCGCGGGAGTCGTATCCGCCGGGCAACCTCTTCTTCGTACCGGAGGGGTAAGATCGAGCCGATGAATTCTCCGGCACTGGTGTTCGACCTGGGCGGAGTCCTGATCGACTGGGACCCCCGCCACCTCTACCGCAAGATCTTCGTCGACGAGCGTGAAATGGAGCGGTTCCTGGATGAGGTCGGCCTCGCCGAGTGGAACAGCCGGCAGGACGCGGGCCGCCCGTTCGCAGAGGCGGTAGCCGAACTGGTGGAGCGCTTTCCGGGGCGGGAAGCCGCCATCCGGGCCTTCTGGGACCGCTGGGAGGAGACCATCGCGGGACCCATCGCCGGCACGGTGGACATCCTGGCCCGGTTGCGCGGACGAGGGCTTCCGCTGCACGCGATCAGCAACTGGTCCGCCGAGACCTTCCCGCGGGCCCGGCCTCGTTTTCCTTTCCTGGACTGGTTCGGCCACATTGTGATTTCGGGGACGGTCGGCGTCTGCAAACCCGACCCGGCCATCTACCGGCTGTTTCTGCAGCGCACGGGCCTGCAGCCGGAGCAGTGCGTCTTCGTCGACGACTCGCTGCCCAACGTCCAGGCCGCCCGTGGCCTGGGGTTTGGGGGCGTCCATTTTCGATCGCCCCGGCAGCTGGCCGACGAGTTGCAGAAACTGGGGGTGCCGGCCGGCGGAGAGGGTGGCTGATCGACCTGCGCCGCCTCTTCGACCGAAGGGCCCTCGCGGAGATGCCCCCGCTCGAGCTGGCCGAGCGGGCCGTGTCCGCCCTCGAGGAGCACGACTCGCCCAGCCTGCGGATTCTGGCGGGGCTCGACCGGGACGAGCCCGACTCCCGCGAAATCGAACGCCGCTTCTGGCGCGCGCTGGCGGAGCTGGGAGTGACTCCCCCTTCACGGCCCCGGGCACTGGAGGAATACGCCGACCTGCTGGTCGAGGAATTCCTGGCCGGGTCGCGAACCGCCCGGAAAACGCTGCCGGAGCTGGCCTGGCTGAAGCGCTGGCTCGGGCCTTCCCACGTCTGCCCCGAATGCGGGAGTACGGAGCTGAAGCCGGCAGCCGGCCGCGAAGGCCGCCGGCGACTCCTGGACGAGGCGGGTCGAGGCCGCGGAGCGCGGGCTTTACGGGGCGCGCGTCAACCGCGCCGCCAGATCCCCCCGCTGTTCGATAGCCACGTTGTCCAGACCCAGCCAGCCGGCCAGCGTCCGCAGCTCCCGAAGCAGCGGCCCGGCCACCCGCCCTCCCTCCACCTCCCGCTCCAGATAGGCGGCCATCACCCGCAGCTGCGAACCTGCGCGGTCCGCCTTCAGGTCCACCCGGGCCACCAGCCTCTCCCCCAGCAGGAAGGGCAGCACGTAGTAGCCCCAGCGGCGCTTGCGGGCCGGGACGAAGATCTCCAGCCGGTAGTCGAAGCCGAAGAGGCGCTCCACTCTGGGGCGGTGCCACAGCAGCGGGTCGAAGGGGGAGAGCAGCGCCGCCGCCTCGACCCGGCCGGGATCGTCGGCTCGAGGGTGCAGAAAGGCCGGCTCCCGCCATCCGCGCACCCGCACCCGGTGCAGGCGGCCCTCGCCGGCCAGCTGCTCCAGCAGCGGCCGCGCCTCGCCGACCGGCATGCGGAAGTAGTCGGCCAGGTCCGCGGCCGTCCCCAGGCCGTGGCTGCGGGCCGCCCGCTGGAGCAGCTCGAGGCGCGCCTCCCGGGGGTCGGCCCGGCGCCGGTAGTGGGCCGGGTCGATGACCCGCTGGGCGAGGTCGTAGACGCGGGCGAAGTTTGCCAGCCGGTCGGACACGGCCAGCAGGCCCCGCCCGAAGTGCGCCTCCAGGACCTGCCGCTTGACCCCCATGCTCCAGCCCCAGCGGTCGCCGATGCGCTGAATGCCGGTGGGAGCGGCCGGGAGGTCGTCGGCCGTGAGCGGCCCCTGGCGGCGGACCTGCTCCAGCGCCTCTTCCACGTAGGCCGGATGGCGCTCGAGGAACTTCTCGAAGCCCCGGGGACGGGGCCGATGGGTTTCCCTGCGGTAGGCGAGCAGCGGCCAGCAGTCCATGGGCACGATCGAGGCTTCGTGGGCCCACTGCTCGATGAACTCTCCGTCCCGGTAGACCAGCTGGTGCAGGCGCCGTCTCGAATAGGGTCCCAGCCGGGAGAAGAGCACCAGGAAGTGGGCCGGGATCAGGACGTTGACGAAGTCCAGCTGCAGCAGCCCCAGCCGCCGGACGGTGGCGCGCAGGTGGCGGACGTCCGGCCGCCGCGGACGGGGGCGTCCAAAGCCCTGCGCCGCCAGCGCGATCCTGCGGGCGCGGCCGGGGCCGAGCGGTGCCGCGCTCATGGCTGGCGCGGGGTCAGCACCAGCACCTCGCGGGCAACCTCCTCGATCCTCTCCCTCGAGTAGAGCAGGGGGAAGTAGCGGTCCCGCGCCCAGTCCTCGAAGAGGTCGCGGTAGTGCGGACTGTCCGGGTCACCCGACTGGCCGGGGGCGTTGGAGGCCAGACTGCGGTCCCAGTCGGCCAGATCGACGATCAGCCGGAAGCTGGCTCCGGAGCGCTGATTGTCCGCGCCCGTGGTCATGTTGACGGTGTAGCGGTCTCCCGGGCGGGGGAGCGGCCCGGCGTCCAGCCGTCCGCGCAGTTCCTGTTTCACCGCGTCGGACAGAAGGTGGGGGATACGGGCGTGGTGCAGTTTCTCGTGGCCGTAGCGCCAGCCCTCGGGGTCGTCCCCCAGCCGCTCGGCCAGCTCCGCGGCCGCCTCCTCGAGACAGTCCAGCAGCAGCCGGTCGCGAGCCCGGACGGGCTGCGGGCCGAACCGCCCGTCGGGAGCGCGCAGCCACTCGAGGGTCTTGCTGAGTGTCCGGCCCTCGAAGTCCTCCCGGATCTCGGCGGGAAGGTGCAGGTCCCAGGTCTTCTCGACCAGCCGCCGCTGCCAGAGCGCGAACAGGGCGGCCGCCGGAGAGTCCGCGTCCATGCGGAAGTCCCAATCCAGCAGCCGTCGGCGGGCCGCTTCGACCCGCCCGTCGCCGGCCTCGAGGCCGTTCAGCAGGGGCACCAGGCCCCGGGCCGGCAGGCTCAGCACGTCGGTCTGCAGCTGGACCATGTCCGCCATCCCCAGCAGCGGGCGGGCTGCCAGCGACTCCAGGATCCGGGCGTAGCGGAAGGGGGGCGTCCACGAATACCCCACTCTGTGAGGGTAGCCGGCGGGCAGGTTGTACTGGTTGGCGGTGGCCAGTATTCCTTCCGGCGGGTTGAGACTGTGAGGGAGTTCCAGCACGGGAAGGGTTCCGGCCCACTCGTAGCGGCCGTCGCCGGGGACGGGGAGCAGACCCGACCAGTTGGGGCGCAGCGGCGTGATGCCGGTGGCCTGCCAGCCGATGTTCCCTTCCACGTCGGCCCAGAGCATGTTCTCGGAGGGCGCCAGGACGAAGCTGCAGGCGTCGCGAAAGTCCTGCCAGCTGCGCGCCTGCCCGAAGCGGAGGCTGGCCAGGTAGGGAGCGCTGCCCACCTCCAGCCAGGCGGCCCGCAGGGCGTAGGCCCGCTGGTTGGCGGCGTCCTGGTACAGGACCGGCCCGTGACGGGTGAATCGAAGGGTGCGGTGCACGGGCTCGCCTCCCTCGACCCGAAACAGCTCCTCGCGGCTGCTCATCTCTTCCCACTCGCCCCGGTAGAGGTATCGCGAGGGGTCGTCCGGGTGAGTCCGGTACGAGTAAAGGTCTTCCTGGTCGACGGGAAAGATGGTCAGGCCCCAGGCGCCGAATCCGTTGTGGCCGATCGAAATCCCGGGCAGGGCCGGCTCCCCGCCTCCGATGACCTCCCACCCCGGTGCGGACAGGTGCGCGAAGTAGCGCAGCGAAGGGGTTTGCAGCGAGCGGTGCGGGTCGTTGGCCAGGAGAGCCTTACCGGTCTGCGAGCGCCAGGGCGCCACCACCCAGTTGTTGCTTCCCACCGGAAGTCCGAGAAAGTCGAGCGCCGCGGCCCGGGAGGAGGGTGCCGCAGGTTGGGCGCGCCAGCGATTCTCCACGATGTCTTCCGGCTGGAAGTCGAAGCGGGCGCGGGAGGCCCGGTAGAGATCCAGGACTCCGTCGGGAATCGACGCCAGATCCAGGTCTTCCGCTTCCTCCAGCGGCGGATGCCGGGGCTGCCACTCCACCAGCTCCCGCATCCGGCCGAGGCCGGCGCGGGAGGCCAGGCGGGCGAGCCGCACCTCCTGGCGGGCGTTGCGGAAGAGTCCGTTGTGGCGCGACACGACCACCTCGGGGGTCCAGAGGCCGGGCCGGATCCCCAGCAGACGGAACTCGAGGGGCAGCCGGGCGGGATCGTTCCGGACCAGTTCCACATGGGCGTTAATGCCGGCCACGAAGGAGCGGACGATCGCCGGACCTCGCGGGTGGTAGTGGCGAAGCTCCTCTTCCAGGTCGCCTCGAAAGGCCAGCAGCCGCGCGCCCACGTCCCGCTCCAGGGCCTTTTCTCCCACGACCTCGGCCATGGTTCCGGTGGCGGCCCGGCGCCACAGTTCCAATTGAAAGAGCCGGTCCCGGTCGGCGCTGAAGCCCTGTGCGAAAAACAGGTCGCCTTCGCTCTGAGCGAAGATGTGCGGGACGCCCCAGGGGTCGCGCAGGATGCGGACGGCAGACTGCACGCCGGAGACCGCTACGGTTTCCTGGCGGGGGCCTTCGCTCCACCCCGCCGCGAACACGAGGGCCACGACAATGGCGATCAGCCTCACTCTTCCGTCCACGGGGGCCACCTCCGGTCAAGACCGTGACACAGCCGCGCCATGGACGCAACCGGTCCGCTCGGCGGCCGGACCTTTCGCCGGGCCGGTCTGGAGGTCGACCAGGAAAATGGTTTGGAGTGTTGACTTTTGAGACAAGTGTCCTTACTATTTTATCAAGGCATCTGTGACATATTAGTGAGAGCTGTCACCGAATCCAGCGTGCAACTCACTATTTGGATCTCTGAAGTCGGACCATGGACTGCAGAAACTGGGGAGGTCTTTGGCTGCAAGCGGTGCCTCGAGCGAAGGAGGGGGTATGAGGAATCCGTCGAAACTGTTCGTGTTGGCAACTCTTCTTGCATTCCTCGGCAGTCCTGAGTCGATTGCGTTGGGCCAGGAGCGTGTGTTCCGGCCCTTCAGCAGTGGAGGGTCTGTGCTGGGGGTTGCGGCTACGCCGTCACAGCGCGGTATCTTTGCGCCGTTCGCCGCCGCCACTTGCGTCACGAGCCCGTGCCCGTCGGGGCAGCTGGACACGGCGCTGAGCGTGAGCAATACCCTGGCGGCTCCGCCACCGGTCGAAGCGGCGTTCGAAGTGCAGGGGTTCAGCGACCTCGAAGGGACGTTGGAGTTCTACCTGTGGGATACCGAGGGTCATCTGCTGTTTTACGAGACCCAGGCGGATTCCCCGGGCGTCGGACTCACGCAGGAACCCGACCGCGAGGGCTTCCTGGCTCCGGGTCAGACCTATCGCGTGCTGCTGAGCGAGCTGTTGGAAATGATCGACTACGCGCAGCACGAGATCGACTTCCAGCACGAGCTGCCCGGGCAGTTCGCCGGGTACCTCTGGATCGTGGGGAACTTCGACGGGATTCAGGGAACCACTAACCTGACCGACTTCTCGACGTTCACGCAATCGCTGGTCATGCAGCCCGACCTGGGTTCGACGTTCTTCGACTTCAGCGCGGACGCGGGCGTGCCGCTGATTCCGATCCCCGACGAGGACCCGCCGGAGGATCCATGAGGCCGGGGACTAGATTTTAGAAATACTGAGATAACGCTGAGATGTTGACGACTGCTGCCCTTCTCTTGTCCATCGGCGCCGCTGCGGCGGCGCTGCCGCCCGAACTCGGGACGGCCGTGACCAGCTACTGGGACTCGCTATCGAGCGGGGACGAGTATCTGGCGCTGCGGCATGTCGCCAAGGGGTCGGAAAACGCCTTCATTCGGCGCCGCGAGCCCGCCGTCCAGTCCTGGGCCTTGAGCGGCGTGGCGCCGGTCGACGCGGACCGTTTCACGGTGACCGTGACCGCGCGATGTCTGGTCCAGGGCCGCGTGCAGGAATTCGACATTACCGAGAACTGGGTCCGGCAAGGGGATGCCTGGAAGGTCCAGATTCCTGAATCGACAGGGGCCCTGCGGCAGTTGTGGCAGTCCTCCCCGCGCCGGCCCATCGACGGGACGCTGCGGGTGTCGCCGCGGGCGCTGAAAATCCACTTTCTCAGTCCCAATCAGAGCAGCTCGATTCTGATCGAAAACGGCCTCGACGGGGAGGTCGAGGTCGTCCGGCTCGAATACGACCCGGATCGTTTCGAAGTGACACCCGATGCGGCAGCGGTGGCAGCGGGAGACATCGGCCGCCTGACCGTGCGTCATATCGGACCCGAAACCGCGAAGAACCTGGAGAGCCAGATCGTGGTAGTGACGGGGTCCGATACGGGGGAAATCGCACACTCCATTCCCATTACTTACAACTTCGTCAGCCCGGCGGCGCGGGCCCTTCTGGGGCTCAGCCGACAAGCAGCGGAAGAGCTGCGCCGGACTGACACTCTCAGGCCTGATCCGACTTCGCCGTTGCGTGAACGGGGCCGCTCCGCCGGACGAGAGCACGAGAAGAGGCCGAACTGGGAGCCCGAACGATGAGAAGCCAACTCAAACACCTCGCCATTGTCGCGGCGCTTTGCCTGCTGGGCTCCAGCGTTCTGCCGGCACAGATCGGGAACAATCGCGGCGTGCAGGGCACGTTGACGATTCTCGACGTGGAAGGTGCGGAAG
>JBFGHG010000142.1:0-7068 GCA_041578395.1 Acidobacteriota bacterium | reverse complement strand
CGAGGGTCCGACCGCCCCCCGAATCAGCGCACCTTGATCCGGGTTCGCCTGGCCTTTTTCTCGACCGGGACTGGTAGCTCGACCTTCAGGATGCCATCCTGAAAACGGGCCACCACCGACTCGGGCGCGATCTCGTAGGGCAGCGTCACCCGGCGGTAAAACTCGCCTGAGCTTCGCTCTACGCGGAAGTAATCCTCTTCCTTTACTTCGGATTCGGATTTCCGCTTCCCTTTGATCGTCAACATGCCCTCGTCGATCGTCACCTCCAGGTCCTCTTTCGAGACTCCTGGAAGGTCCGCCTCCACGACCAGGTGATCGTCTTGGCGGTACACGTCTACGTCGGGCGCCCAGGGGCTCCCGAGCCGCCTTCCGAGACCCTTGAAAAAGGGCCCCAGGAAGAAGTCCCGGTCATCGAACAATCCGCGGAAGGGATCCCGCAACAGGGATGCCTTCTCACGCGGATTGGTTCTTTCCATTACGGTCGTCATGACACCTCCTCTCGGCAAGCGTCGCTGCTAGTCAACGCAAACTGCCTGCCAAAAGCGGGAGCCGGCCCTGAAAACGCTCCAGTTCTTGCAATCACGGGGGTCGAGAGTCCGGACCCCGCGGGCGGCGGACCCCGGCTCGCGCGATCTCACCCGGCAGGGTGGGGCAAAAGATCAACTACCGGTGTCAGAAAGGGAAGAACACCGGGACCAGGAACACCAGCAGCGCCAGCAGCACGATGGTCAGCGGGGTTCCCACGCGCACGTAGTCGCTCGAGCGGTAGCCGCCGGCGCTCATCACCAGCAGGTTGGCTTTGTGGCTGAAGGGGGTCATGAAGGCGGCCGAGGCCGCCAGCCCCACCCCCATCATCAGTGGGTAGGGGCTCAAACCCAGGCTCTGCGCGGTCTGCAGAACCACGGGAGTGAGCAGGACCACGGCGGGCGCGCCGTCCAGGCCCTGGCTCAGTACGCTGGAAAGGACGACCAGCGCGGCCAGCACGACGTAGGGGCCCATCGGGCCGGCCAGCGTGGCCACGTTGCCGGCCAGCAGAGGGGCGGCGCCGGTGCGCTCCATGGCGATGCCCAGCGGCAGGATGGCCGCCACCAGGAAGATCGCCCTCCACTCGATCGCCTGGTACGCCTCCTCCATGGTCAACGCGCCGGCCAGCACCACCAGGGAAGCGGCGGTGAAGGCCGCCACGTGAATCGGCTGAAACCCCGTCACCACGAGGCCCACCATCAGCCCCAGCCCCGCCAGCGCGAACCAGGCCTTGTCCAGGCGCCGGGCACTCAACTCGGTGGGGGTCAGCACGATCAGATCGGGGCTGGACATCAACTCCTGGATTTTGGCCCGCGGTCCCTGCAGCAGCAGCGCGTCGCCGAAGCGCAGCACCCGTTCGGCCAGCTGGACGTGCAGCGCTTCTCCCTCCCGCCACAGCGCCAGCACCTGCAGCCCGAACCGCTCCCGGAAGT
The DNA here is from genome assembly GCA_041578395.1 of Acidobacteriota bacterium. Lineage (GTDB taxonomy): Bacteria > Acidobacteriota > UBA6911 > RPQK01 > JANQFM01 > JBFGHG01. Next base: position 5,611 of record JBFGHG010000142.1, on the reverse strand, counting down.
GCAGCTGGCGCAGGGTCTTGCCCGCGACGGCGGAACGCGGAGCCACGACCGCCTCGACGACGCCGATCTCACCGGACTCGATCGGCACTTCCGGCTCCTGCTCGTCGAGCCGGATCTCGCCCATCTCGAGGAGGCTCACGATGCGGTCCGGCTCCCCCGCGATCAGCAGCTGGTCGCCGGCCCGAATGACCTCTTCGGGACTGACCGCCAGGCGCGTCCGGCCGGCGCGGATCAACCCGCCCACGGTGACGCCAACCAGCTCGCCCATCCGGCTCTCGCCCACGGTGGCGCCCGCCAGGCGTGAGTCCGGTGGGATCTGGATCAGGTACAGGTGTTCCTGCAGCTGCCGGACCGCCGCCAGCCCGCTCTCGCGCACCACCAGCTCCGGATGCGCGGCCAGTTCGCGGATCTGCTCACGGGTACCCACGGCCAGGATCTCGTCGCCCTCCCGCAGCACCTGGTCGGCCAGCGAGTCGCGCAGCACCTCTCCCTCCCGCTGGATGCCCACCACCACGACTCCGAAGCGGCTGCGGAAGCTCATCTGTTTCAGGGTCTGCCCGGCCATGGCCGAGCGCGGCGGCAGCGCCAGCCGGATGCCGCTCACGCCGCGCGAGAGCCGGGGCAGCTGCCCGGCCCCCGCCTTGGCCACCTCCACCCCCTGCACCCGCAGCAGTTCCTCCAGGTCGGACAGCTCTCCCTCCACCAGCAGGACGTCCCCCCCCTTCAGGATGGCGTCCGCCCGCGGTGCCAGTTGCCGCTTGCCGTCACGAAGGATGGCCGCCACCTGCACCGAGAGCGCCGTCCCCAGCCGGACTTCCCCCAGCGTGAGCCCGTCCATGCGGGAGTTCTCGGGGATGCGGATCGAGAAGAGCTGCTTGTCCAGCTGGTAGGCCTGGGCCAGGTCGGCTCCCGCACGGCCGGTGTGGACTTCGCGGTCGGGCAGCAGCCGCCGGCCGATGGTCGCCATGTAGACCACGCCCAGCACCAGCAGCGCCACCCCCACCGGCGTGAAGTCGAACAGGGTGAAGGGCTCGAGGCCCCGCTCCTTCAGCATCGCCGCCGCCAGGATGTTGGGGGGAGTGCCGACCAGGGTGGTGGTGCCCCCCAAAATGGCGCCGAAGGCCAGGGGCATGAACAGCCGCGAGGAGGGAATCCCGGCCCGGCGGGCCACCGCCGCCACCGCCGGCATCAGCACCGCCGTGGCGGCGATGTTGTTCATGAAGGCGGACAGCACGCCGGCCGTGACCATCAGGGTGACGATCAGCAGCAGTTCCCGGTTCCCCAGCCAGCGGTGGATCCAGCCCCCGACCACGTCGGCGACCCCGGTGTGCAGCAGCGACGCGCCCACGATGAAGATCGAGAGCATCGTGATCACGGCGGGGGAGGCGAAGCCAGTGAAGGCTTCGTCCGGCAGGACGTAGCCGCCCAGCACCAGGAAGATCAGGCCCAGGAAGGCGGTCAGGTCCACCGGCAGCTTCTCGGTGAGAAACAGGTAGACCATCGCCACGACGACGGCCAGCAGCAGGCCGATTTCCCAGGTCATTGGCGAGCGATTGTATCCGCGCGCGAGCCCCCGCTACAAGCCGCATCGGAGTGAGCAGGCTTGCCTGCGCGTTCGTTCGCGGACCCTCGGCGCCGCGCCGGACGGGAAAAATCCGATCAGGGGTCGCCGCGGAAGTGATCGGCGGTGACGTCCTCGCTGGAGGCGGGCAGCAGGGAGTCGCTCCAGTAGAAGCCGTCGGTCCAGAACATGCTGTCGGACCAGAGGAAAGCGTCGACGCCGAGGATGCCGGAGCTCTGCATGCTCAGGTCGGACCAGACGAAGGCGTCGGTCCAGAACATGCTGCTGTCCCAGATGTGGCTCTCGGAGTCGAAGAAGCCGGCCCCCCAGGACGACTTCGACTTCTCGTCCCAGGAGAGCTGGGAGCTCCAGGCCACGTCGCTGCCCCACAGGTCGAGGCTGGGGGAGGCGACCAGCGGGCTGAAGAGCACCTGGTCGGCATAGGCCAGGGCGCCTCCCACCCAGACCCTCTCGCAGCCCTCGGTCTCCTTCTTCTTCTTGCACTTGACGTCCTCTTCCAGCGCGAGCAGCCAGTAGGGGTCGATGTCCTTCTTCAGCTCCCGCTTCTTGACGTCGATGTTCTTCGCCATCTCCACGGCGGCCTTGGCGTTGACCATGCCGTTGCCCTGCTCGAACAGGTGAGGCTGGCGCAGCTTGGTGGCCGTCAGCATCAGAATGGTCTTCACCAGGTGCGGGTTCAGGTCTTCGTTTCGCTCCAGCATCTGAGCCACGGTGCCGCTGACGAATGCCGTGGCCATGCTCGAACCGCTCAGCTCGAGGTACGACCCGTCGGTGAGCTGATCCGCCAGGTGCTGCTCCAGGTAGCTGCCTGCTGCGACCGCCGCGGGAATCGCATTGCCGGGAGCCGAAAGGTCGGGCTTGAAGAGGCCGTCGATGGTGGGGCCGCGGGAACTGAAGGTGGTTCCGATGTCGTCGTCGTGCGTCAGCGTTCCGCGGTTGTTGATGGCCCCCACCGTGATGGCGCTGGGTTCGATCCCGGGGCTGGTGATGCCGCCGTAGATCACCGGGTACTCGGCGGTCTTGCCCAGGTTCCCGGCCGAGACCACGGCCACTACGCCCGCCTCCACCATCCGGCGGACGGCCGCGCACAGGGGGTCGTCGCGGTAGGACTCGAGCGGGGGATGCCCCAGCGACAGGTTGACGACGCGGATGTCGTACTTCTCGTGGTTCTCGATCACCCAGTCGATGGCCTTGATCAGGTTGCTGGTGACTCCCCATCCCTCTTCGTTGATCACCTGGACGTCGATCAGGTCGGATTTGCTGCTGACCCCGTGGTGGCTTCCGCCCGAATCGCCGCCGTCACCCGCGATGATGCCGGCCACGTGCGTACCGTGCCCGTAACGATCGGGCTCGCCCTTCTCGCCTCCCCGCTGCTCGCCTCTCGAAAAATCGACCTTGACCTTCGCCTTGGGCAGATCCTTGTGCTCCTGGACCCCGGAATCCAGCACGGCGATTCCGATCCCGCGGCCCGTGCCCTTCGTCTGGTCCGAGCCGATGATCTTTCCGTAATCCCTCAGAGAGGCCTTCTCCTTGCCTCGCCGCTTCTTCTCCGTCGGGGAAACCGTGCTGCGGACGACGGGGTCGAGCGTCACGTACTCCACCCAGTCGGTGTCCAGCAGCATGCGGATTTCGCTGGGCCGAAGGTGGGCCTGATAGGCCTGTGCGGACAGCAGCATGTTGTCCCGGTTCCGCCCGTCGTGCAGGCGATCCTCCAGGTCGTTCCGGAAGACGTCGCGGCGGACGCGCACGATGACCGGGAGCCGAGGGTCCTGCCTCCATTCCAACACGCCGCGCAGCACCGGAGCGACCCGGCCTTCGTGGGCCCCGCCTTCGCGCGCCGCGCGGGGGCGCGTCCGGTTCTCGGACCAAACAGACAGTGTCACCAGCAGGAGCGCCAGCAGAGCGAGGACCGTTTTGACAACTGTACGTGACATTCTTTCGTCTCCCAACATCGCACCACAGACCGCCCTGTGATTTGCAACAAAGGTGCCAGATCAGAGTTTCCCGGCACGACAAAGCCAAAGCCTTTTTTTCCAGTGGTTTGCAGAGAGGAATCGCTGACCGGGCGAAATCCCGGAAGCGCCAGTTCCAGTCCGGAAAGCGTCAAGAATCTGTCACGGCCGCCCCTCAGCGGACCAGCCGGGTGCCCGGGAACTGCGCGTACCAGCCGAACCAGAAGGCCCGGTGGGCCGCCAGGCGCCCCAACCGCCGCGTCCCCAGCAGCAGTCCCTCTTCGCGGACGCTCCAGCGAGTGCCGGCGCTGTCCACGGCCTCCGAGGCGCCGTCCCAACTCTGGAAAGTGACGTCCGCGGACTCGTAGACCCGGCTGGCTCCCGAGGCGTCGGTCAGGACGACGACGGCCCGGTCCCCGATGGCGTCGTGGTGGACCGGGCGGCCCCGCAGGAAGTCCACCGAGAAGGCCACCGGCTCCGGCCCTCCCGTCACCGCCAGCACTTCCTGCTTGTGGCGCAGCCGTCCGTCGCGGCGCGGGACCGGGAACATCGGGTCGTCCGTGGCGAAATAGTCGCGGTAGGCGACTCCCTCGGCGTAGTCGCGGCGGTGTCCGGTCTCGAGCGACAGGACCCGGGTGGACGGGTGACGCTCGCGCCAGGCGCCCCAGGTGGTGGTGACGATGGGCAGCCGCTCGAGGCGCAGGCCTTCGCCCACCAGCGGACCCGAGACCGGCACGCCCTCCAGCGCCGACCAGAGCGAGCGCGTCGTCCGGTCGTACATCAGCTTGTTGGAGCGGTACAGGAATCCGCTGGTCCCGAACTCGAAGCGGCGCTCCCCCACCTGCTGCCGGTACAGCACCGCCGCCCCGCACAGCGTGCAATAAGCGCAGGTGACGGGAACCCCGCCCACCGTGTCGTTGAACAGCTCGTGCCAGGCCAGGATGCGCTTCGGATAGGCGCGGGCCTCGCCGTTGACGTAGACGCCGAACACGACGTTGCCGTCCTCCAGGTACTCGGCCTCGTCCGCTTCCAGGAACTTCGGGTAATCCAGCGGCGGAATGCCGTCGACCCGGACACCTCCCCAGACCACCTCGTCCAGCCGGATGGTGTGCGGGGCGCCGGGGCGGAACCACCAGCGGAACCTCTCGTCCAGCGGGGCGTAGAACTCGGCCTTGAAGGCGGCGTACTCCGGGTGCGGCTGGTACTGCCGACTCCACAACCACTGCAGCCAGAGCCAGACGTTCCGCTCGAGCGTTTGCCCGGTCTTTCGCTCCAGCAACCTCCACAGCCGGGTCGAAGTGTCGGAGCCCTGGAAGTCGACGAGGTAGAGGACCTCCAGCAGCATGGGAACCAGCGAGAGGTCCCAGTTCTCGTCCAGTTCGCGTACGATCTCGCGGGCCCGGGCCCGGTCTGCCCGGGCCAGTTCGAGGACCGTCTCGGCCGGGACCCCCGGCGCGGCCGCGGCGGTGGCCAGCAGCAGGATCATCGTCAGCATGGCGCCGCTCACCTCCTGTCCCAGTTCCAGATGCCGTAGCTGGCGCTCTTGTCCAGCTTCTGGCCGCACTGCTTGAGGGTCAGCATGATGCTGCCCCGGTGGTGGCTCTCGTGGGAGATCAGGTAGCCCAGGGTGGTGATCACTCCCTTTTTGTGAGGGCGCCGCCCAGGCGTCCCCCCGGCGCTCTCGAGCAGGAACGTCTCGATCCGGCCGCCGGACTCCGACAGGGCGGCTGCGAGCGCTTGCTTGCCCGGCTCGCCGCGGGAGGCGAACTTCTCGAGGCCTTCCGCCAGGTCCGGGGCCCGGTTCGCCAGCAGGTGCACCCGGATGTCGTGCAGGTGGGCGAACTGGCGGGCCACATCGCGCCCGCCGCGCGCCGACAGGGTGCAGCGCAAGCCTTCCTCGCTGATCCGGTCGATCAGGAAGAGGTTGATCCGGTTGTTGGTCCGCCACGCTTCCAGCAGCTGCTCTTTGGCGTCTTCCACTGGCGATCTCCCCCTCACTCCTCGTCTTTCGTCCACTCTTCCATCGGGTTGTTCAGCCCGATCAGCGTGCCCTCGATGCTGCGCAGGTAGGCGACGG
>JBFGHG010000141.1:0-7096 GCA_041578395.1 Acidobacteriota bacterium | reverse complement strand
GATCAGTTCGGCTTCCTCCTTGGGGACCACCACGAGGCGGAAAACCAGCGCCGTCCCCAGTGACAGGGCGAGAAAGACGGCGTTGGCGCTGATCAGGCCCAGCGCCAGGAACATGGCTACGCCGTTGCCGTAGAGCGGGTGGCGGACCCAGCGGTAGGGCCCGTGGGTCACCAGTTCGTGGTTTTCCCGCGTCAGCACCGTCTCCGAGATGTTGCGCCCCAGGCTGGTGAGCAACCAGGTGTTGACCGCTGTCACGGCCACTCCCAGCACAATCCCGCCGATCCGGACCGCGTCGGGCAACGGCAGCCGCGGCCACAGCCCCCAGGAGGGCGCCGCCAGGTAGGCGATGAGAAACAGAAACGTCGGCAGTCCCACCGTCAGCCTCAGCAGCTTCAGGCCCGACGTTTCCTCGGACCGCAGGATGGTCCCGGAACGCTTTCGGGCCTGGCTGCGCACGTAGCCCGACTGCGCCAGGTTCAGGACCAGCAGAGCCAGCACGCACCAGCGGTAAAAGCCGTCGCTCACGAGTCCGATTCCTCCCGGACCAGCCTGCCACGGGGCCGCCGGCGCCACAAGTCCCCCGTTCGCAGGTGGACCCCGCCCAGCCAGCGGTCGATGCCCTGCAGCCGCACCAAATCCGCCCTCCCGACCAGGACGTCCTCGCCGTCGGAAGTGAGGCGCAGAGGGTCGGCGGAGGGCCGCTCCCCGAAGCGGGGCGCACGAAAGGGTGTCCCCGAGGCGGTCCGCACCAGGGGCCGCGGCCCGCTGCTCAGCTGCTCCAGGTACGACCAGAAGGAGGTGTCTCCCAGATAGGGTGCCTCCTCCCGCTGCTGGCAGTGGCGGAAGGCCTCCACGGGTGCGCCTCCCGGATCGCGCACCGCCTCCAGGATCTGCCGCTGCGAGCGTGCCAGGCCGCTCCCCTGCTCGGGATACTCCTCGATCAACCGTCGCAGCGCGGGGGCCAGATGTGGAACGGACTTCGAGGCGGTATTGGCCACACCCTCGAGAGCTCCCGGCGAGGGGCTTCTGAACGCGGCCCAGGACCTTATCCCTAACTCGAAGTCTTGGGGTTCAACTGACCTCATTTGTTGAAAAATCTGTCGCATGGCCTCCGGCTCGAGCTGGGCCACGAAGCGGGCCTCACAGATCATCCGGAGCCGCGGCCGCCGTGCGTCCGGGCGGGCTCCGAACAGGTCGAGCAACTGGATCAGCTGCAGCTGGTCGTAGAGGTCGTGCTCGAACCAGAGCAGCACCTCGTCGCCGGCTCCCAACGACTCCACCCGATGGTCCCGGCGGCGAAAGGATTCCAGGTTCTCGTGCAGAGGTCCCCAGCCACGGTCCGACAGGTAGCGCGCCCGCAGCGAGGAGAGTTCCTCCAGAGACAGGCCTGCGGGAACGGGACCCTCGTGCAGGACGTCGGACCAGGCCAGGAGCGGCTCGTCGAAACCCGCCCGGCGCAAAGCGCCCACGGCCGCATCGCCGTTCGTGACGATCAGCATCGAGGCGCCCTCAGGGCCGGGGGCGCCATGCGCGCGGACGCCCCACCCGCCGCTCGTCCGCGTCGAACACGCCGTCCTCGTCCCGGTCCAGCCCGATGCGGACGCCGCTCCCCGGCGGGGTCAAGAGCGCCGTCAGCAGCGCTTCTCCCGCCTCCAGCCGGGCCCGCATCTGCCCCCAGGTGGCGGTCTCCAGACGGCGGTCGCTCTGAAAGAGGGCGTCCGCTCCCCGCCCCTCCTGATACAGGAAGGAGCGCTGCGAACCCCGCCAGAGCCCTGACAGCACCAGGTTCCCGTCCCCCGCCTCGGCCCGGCTCCGCAGCAGTTCCAGCCGCGCCAGTCCCTCCGGATCGAGGCGGGAGTCGAGCGTCACCTGCTGGCCCACGGCGGGCGCCAGGCCGGTCGGAAAAGCGAGCAAAAAGGCTTCCAACTCCCGCACCTTCTGCTGGCCGCTGCGTCCCGGCTCGTCCAGGAAAGTGAACGGCATCAGGGGAAACAGGAAGAAGTCGAAGAGGTTCGGGATGGACCCGTCGTGCAGGAAGCCGAACCCGCGGATCTGGTCGCCCAGGTGCGGCGTGGGCCTGTCCTGCAGCTGCGGGATCAGTCCCTGGGCGCGCACGATCCGCGGCAGCGAGGTGCCGAACATCCCGAGCTTCTGGTAGAGGTTGCGCAGGTGCGGGACCTTCATGTCCTGGTCCAGCCCCTCGAACGACGCCAGCCCCGCCGTCCCCAGCGGCAGCGTGTGGCACGACTCGCAGGGGTCGCCGTCGCCCCCCGTGCCCAGCCGGAAGCCCGAGGAGTCGAAAATCTCCCTGCCCGCCCGCTGCTCGAGCGTGAGGCTGCCGTCCAGGTTGGCGATGGGGTTGGGGGGATAGACCACCGTCAGGATGAATTCCCCGAAAGCCCGCATCTCCGGCTCGGGCAGCTCCCGCTCCAACCCCAACAGCCCCTCGAAGGCCGGCCGGAACTGCAGAAAGGCCTCCATCTCGTCGAAGGGCGCGGCCGCGCCGCCGTTGCGGTCGCCGCGCCAGTGCATCGCCCCAGCACCCCGCATGCCGCGCAGCGACTGGGTCGTCATCGGACCCTTCAGCGGGTGGAAGTCGCGCAACCCGTTGTCCTGAACCGGCACCTGCTCGAGCGGGTTGGACTCCACCAGCCCGTCCGGGTCGCCCAAGTCCCAGGCCAGGCTGTCCAGGTCGCCGAAAACGTGGCAGGTGGCGCAGGACTGGTCGCCGTAGGCGGAGTTGGAGGCGTCGTACAGCAGCGGGCGCCCGGCGCGGATCACCTCAGGCTCGGGGTTGAAGCGCAGCGGGATGCGCCGGACTTCGCGGCCGCGGCCCAGGTCCACCAGCGAGATCGAGAGGTCGAAGCGGTTCAGCACGTAGGCCTGCTGCCGGGCCTCGTCCAGCGCCAGCCCGGAGGGACCACCGCCCACCGCGATCCGCTCGAGCACCGCCCCCTGTTCGTCCAGCACCGCCAGGGTGGCCGACCCGAAGGCCACCAGGTACAGCCTCCGCCCGTCGGACGAGTACTGCAACTGCAGCGGCATCGCCACGCTCCGCGCCCGCTCTGCCTCCGGCGCGAACGGTTCGGAGAAGTCCAGGTGCCCGTTGAGGTGGACCGGCGTCACCGAACCGGGGCCCAGGAAGGTGACCCGGTTCTCGGCGATCCGCCCGACCAGCTCCGGTTCGAAGCGGACGTGGTTGCGCGACTCCAGGTTGGAGACCGCCACCCGGCCGTCGCGAGGGTTGACGTCGAGGTTGAACAAAATGGTTCCAACACCCTGAAAAAAATCGATAACTCGTGGAGTATCCTCTTCCATGTCGAGCACGAACACGTCGTGGTCGGGAAGGTCGAAACGGACCCTCGGCGTCCAGTCCCGGCCCACCCCATCCAGCCAGCGCCCGTCGACGGAGCGGACGATCAAGGAGGTGGACGGGCCCTCGATCCCCTGCACGTTCGTACGGGGCGGGGGCAACCCTAATCCGGTGAAGCCGTCCCCCATCAGGAAGTTGGCGACCGGCTCCGGCGAAACGGCCAGCTCGCCCAGCACGGTGCTCCGGTTGCCCGAATGGAAGATCCCGGCGTAGACGCGGCGCCCATCGGGGGAGACGGCCAAGCCGCGGGGGGTGTCCCCGAAGAGGGTGACGATCCCCGGAGCCGCCTCGAGATCGTCCAGGTCGAAGACCCAGAGGTCTGCGCGGCCCACGCCCGGCGTGGTCAGGGCGGCGTCCCCGGGCCGGTTCTGTCCGCGGCGGGCGGCCGTCACCAGCAGACGGTCCCGGTTGGCGCCGGCCAGCACGACGTCGCGCGGTTCGTCTCCGGTCTGCAGGGTGCGGACGACGACGGGCCGTTCGGGGCGGCTCGCGTCGACCACCGAGACGCTGTCCGAGAGGTGGTTGACCACGTAGACGAACCCGCCCGGCCCGGCCGCCACCGCCACCGGCTCCAGGCCCACGCGCACCTCGCCCGCCCGCGACAGGTTGGCCTCTTCGACGCGGAACACCTCCAGCCGGTTGTCGGGGGTGTTGCAGGCGTAGAGGAAGCGGCCGTCCGGAGAAATCGCCAGCGGCCGCACCGGCCCCGACTCGAAGTTGACGAAAGTCTCGTGAGCGCCCGCCAGCGGCACGGCGGCGATTCCTAGACACAGCACGAACGAGGCGGCGCGTTTCATTCCTCTTGCCCCGGTTCCCAGGCCAGCGCGGTCAGATCGAGCCGGCCGCGGGCGTCGAACTCGATTCCCTCCGACTCCAGCAGGGCTCGCTGCAGGTCCCCCGGCCGCCCCCCGAGGCTGACCCGGCCGCGGCTGTTGACGACCCGGTGCCAGGGGAGGTCCGATTTTCCGTCCAGGGCCCGCATGGCCCAGCCCACCTGGCGCGCGCCCCCGGACAGGCCCAGCCAGCGGGCGATCTGCCCGTAGCTGCAGACCCGGCCTCGCGGAATCCGACGCACCAGGGCGTACACTCGTTGAAACGAATTGGCGGCGGCGCGATGGCGGCCCTTCCGTCCGCGCTGTACTTCCCCTATGCTCGTGCTCATGAAGGCGACGCGCTCCGGAGCGGCGACCGATCGGCTGCAGGCGCTCTACCGGTCGTCCCTGGCCCTGCTGACCGACCTCTACCAGCTTACTATGGCCCAGGGATATTGGAAGACCGGAATCGGACAGCGCGAAGCGGTCTTCTCCCTCTTCTTCCGGCACAACCCCTTCGAAGGGGGCTACACCCTGGCGGCCGGTTTGGAGTCGGTGATCGACTATCTGAACGGCTTCCGCTTCACCTCCGACGATTTGGAGTACCTGGCGGAGGTCCCGGGCAACGACGGCAAGCCGCTCTTTTCCCCCGACTTCCTGGAGGCGCTGGCCCAGGTGCGCCTCGGCTGCGACCTGGACGCCGTCCCGGAGGGGACGGTGGTCTTCGCCCACGAGCCGATGGTGCGGGTGCGGGGCCCGCTGCTCGAGTGCCAGTTGCTCGAGACGCCGCTGCTGACCCTGCTCAACTTTCCCACGCTGATCGCCACGAAAGCCACCCGGGTGTGCCGCGCGGCTCAGGGGATGCCGGTGCTCGAATTCGGGCTGCGGCGGGCGCAGGGGATCGACGGGGGGCTGACCGCCAGCCGCGCGGCCTATCTGGGCGGCTGCGCCGGGACCTCCAACGTGCTGGCGGGGAAAATGTACGGCATCCCGATCAAGGGGACTCACGCGCACAGCTGGGTGATGTCCTTCCCCGACGAGCGGGCGGCCTTTCAGGCCTACGCGGAGGCGATGCCCAACAACTGCGTCTTCCTGGTGGATACCTACGACTCGGTGCAGGGCGTGCGCCGCGCGGTGGAGGTGGGCGAATGGCTCCGCCGGCAGGGTCACGAGATGATCGGCGTCCGGCTCGATTCGGGGGACCTGGCCAAGCTGAGCATCGAGGCGCGCAAGATCCTGGACGAGAGCGGCTTTGCCGAGGCCTCGATCGTGGCCAGCAACAACCTGGACGAATACGTGATCACCAGCCTGATCGACCAGAACGCCGCCATCGACGTCTGGGGGGTGGGCACGCGGCTGGCCACGGCCTATCAGCAGCCCGCGCTGGGGGGCGTCTACAAGTTGTCGGCCATCCGCGACGATGGGGGACGGTGGCAACCCAAGATCAAGCTTTCGGAGCAGGCGATCAAGGTCAACAACCCGGGCATCCCCCAGGTCCGCCGGTTCTTCCGGGACGGGGCGATGGTGGCCGACATGATCTTCGACGAGGAGCACGGGATCGAGGACCCGCCCACGCTGATCGACCTGCTGGACGTCACAGCGGTCACGACGCTGCCGGCGGACGCTGTCCATCAGGACCTGTTGACGCCCGTCTTCCGGCAGGGCCGCCAGGTCTACACGCCGCCTCCGCTCGAGGAGTCGCGCCGCTTCGCCCGCAGTCAGCTGGACAGCCTCGACCCCGGCGTCAAGCGGTTCCTGAACCCGGCCTTTTACAGCGTCGGGCTGGAACGGGGCCTGGACGAGCTGAAACGGCGGCTGATCGTCGAGGCGCGGCACACGCAGGGCCGTTGATACACTGTAGCCAGGACTGGAACGGGAAGGTAGGCACATGAGGCTGATCCGGATCGGGGCGGCGGTCCTCAACCAGACCCCGCTGGCCTGGGACGACAACAAGGCCCACATCGTGGACGCCCTGGAGGCGGGCCGCGCGGAAGGGGTGGCCGTCCTCTGCTTCCCCGAGCTGTGCATCAGCGGCTACGGCTGCGAGGACGCCTTTCACTCGCCGGGGGTGCTGGAGACCGCCTGGGAGGTGCTCGAAGAAATCGCGCCGGCCACGTCCGGCATGGTCGTCTCGCTGGGCCTGCCGCTGCAGTTCAACAACGTGGTCTTCAACGCCGCCGCCCTGGTGGTGGACGGGCGCGTCGAGGGCTTCGTGGCCAAGCGTTTCCTGGCCAGCGAGGGGATCCACTACGAGCCCCGCTGGTTCAAGCCGTGGCCGCTCGGGCGCCAGTCGGTGCTGCGGCGCGGCGGCCGCTCCTACCCGATCGGCGACATCTACTTCGACTGCGGCGGGATCAAGGTCGGCTTCGAGATCTGTGAGGACGCCTGGGTGGCGGACCGCCCCGGGGGGAACATGTTCCTCAAAGGGGTGGACGTGATCATGAACCCCTCGGCCAGCCATTTCGCCTTCGGCAAGGACGAGATCCGCCAGCGCTTCGTCCTGGAGGGGTCGCGCGCCTTCGGCGTGAGCTACCTCTACGCCAACCTGCTGGGCAACGAAGCGGGCCGCGCCATCTACGACGGCGGGGCCATGGTCGCTTCGCTGGGGAAGATGCTGGCCTCGGGGCGGCGGTTCTCGTTTCAGGACTGGCAGCTGACCAGCGCCCTGGTGGACCTCGACCTGACCCGCATGAGCCAGGCCCGCAGCGCCGGCGCCAGTTCGCAGCTGGACGAGGACCACTCCGACTGCATCCAGGTCCCCTTCGCCTGGAGCGCGGCTGAGCCCGTCGAGAGCGGCGGAGGAAAGGCTGCCTGGGAGCGCTCCGGCCGGCTCAAGGAGGAAGAATTCACGCGTGCGGTGGCTCTGGGCCTGTTCGACTACCTGCGCAAGAGCCGCTCCCGCGGCTTCGTG
>JBFGHG010000140.1:0-7096 GCA_041578395.1 Acidobacteriota bacterium | reverse complement strand
GGTCGGGTGCCTCGTCTCCGCTCGTCCGCCCTTTGAAGACGTGGAAGGCCCAACGAATCCTGAGATTGGCGAGCTGTTCGAGTGCCCGGAGAGGAAGGTGCGCCCGCTCCACCCGGAGGCCCTTTTCGTAGCACTCGATAGCTTCCTTGAATTGGCCCAGACGGCCATGGGTTCGCCCCAGCGCAGCCAGGACCTCCGCGGTGGTGTTCCAAGGCGCAATCGATTGCTCGAGGCCTTCCAGCCGGCTGCGCAGTTCGGGGATCCTCTCCGGCGGTCCGGTTTCCGCTTGCCGGCCCACGTTCTCCACTGCCGCCACCGCCTCGCACAAGTCCACGAATATCGGGGGGGGATCCCCCGCGGCGGCCGCGGCCTGCTTGACCAGCACGTAGTCCGGATCCCCGTAGCACTGGTACGCGCCCCAGGTGTTGACCTGGGAATGCTGGACGTAGGTCAAGATCCGGGCCCGGTGCACGGCACGCCCGAAGGGCCTGCCTCTGAGCATCTGGGCGTAGAATTCTTTCGCGAAGGCCGAGGCCGCCTCGTCGTCCACGGCCCAGCCGGCTGCCACCACGGCACGTACACCCATGCGCACGAGCTGCTGAGCAAGGGTGGCGGCCAACTCGTTGTATTGCGCGAGCGACCCGTCCTCCTGCTCCTCGATCCGCCCCAGATGGCAGCAGTTGATGAAGACCAGCTCCGGGACCTGCTGCATCTGACCAATCTCGATGGGCGTCAGGAAGCAATCCTGGCCCAGCACCATTCCCGATACCTTCTTCTCCCCGAACTGGTAGACCCCGTGTCCGGCCAGGTGCAACACCCGGTAGCTCTTGGCGAAAAGCGAACTGATGACGGCGTGCGACGAGCTTCCCACCTGCGTAGTCACGTCGAACTGCTGCTGCCCGAGCAGTCCGGCCACCATTTGCGCCTCTTCCCGTGCCGCGGGAAGGGGCACCATCTCGCTGGGCGGGTCCCCCACCACCAGGGCGGTCCGCAACGGGGTCGACAGCACCTTGGCCCGGAAGGTCGAAGTCGCCAGCTGGCGGATCAACCCGGCCTGAATGGCCCAGGGCCTGGTGTCGGGAAAGCTCAGATCGTGAATCAGCTCCCAGGGGTAGCGGGCTGCGTACTGGTCGACGACCAGGACCGTGTCCGAACTCTGGCCCGGGGTCTTCTTGAGCCGGTTCGGCGTCAAGAGCTCGTAGAGCGTCGCCGCCAACTGAGCGTCCCATTTGGCGGTGCGAATGCAGCGTTCGATGAACTGATCCACCAGGTTGCGCTGCGTCGGAAGCAGTGAGACCTCGGCCCTGGCGCGGTCGGTCAACAGCTTGAAGACCAGCGAGTCACCCTCCGGACCCCGCTCGATCTGCAGGCGGTTCCACCAGGCCCGGTTGGCCGCCTGTGAGAATCCAACTCTCGCACCGGGAACGTGGCGGAGTCTCGGCTCCTGTTCGAAATGGGAGGCCATGCCGGCTTCGCCGCAGATCTCGCGCAGGTAATGACCTGCTTCCACGGCCCTGGACTGTTCCAGCTCGATCAGCTCGAGATTGCAGATCTGGACCATCCTGGAGTCCCGGCTCAGGGCCTGGTTGGTGCGCAGCACCCCTTCCAGGAGCGCATGAATCGACTCGCTGACCGATAGAGTCCGGTCGGAGGTACCCACCAGGACGGCGCTGATCCCAATCGACAGCGGCTGTTGCTGCTCCGCCTGACAAGACATCTTCTCCCGTTTCTCGATCGCGAAACGCAGCAGTGCGAGAGAGAAGCTGTCGGTGACGGTGCCGGGAGTGAGTTCACCGATCCGGCCAAGTCCGAATACGATCGCCCCGGTTGGATGCGCGCTGGCGTCCAGCAGAATCTCAGCGGTGCCCGGCTCTCCCGCGTAGATTCCCATCCGGCGCCGGCGGCTCAGCCGGCCGGAGAGCCTGGCGTCCAGGTCCGCCTCCGCCCCCACGATGACGTCATCCTCGTAGTGTCCCAGGGCGACCGGGTAGGCGGCATATCCGAGGTCGCCCAGAGTGATCCACACGCGCACCTTGTGGTGCACGAGCAACTGCTCGGCATTGCGGGCGAGGAACTCCTCGAGTGCAGCGTCGACGTTGTCCGCGGATGACATAGAGGCGGATCCCCCCGAAAGTCCCTCTCCAGAACAGCCGACCTCCAGAGCCTCCAGTTATCTCTCTCTGTTCCAGCTATTCTCGGCCTAACCTCAGTTACAGCGCAGTGTAGCACGGTCTACTTCGACCTCCAACCGAGGGTTTTCCTCAGCGCGGGCTGTTCAGAAACCGCAGGATCAGATTGGGGCAGCGCGCCTCGGAGGTTCAGTGTTCGAACTTCGGCCGTCGAGAGGACGCCGAAGAGGTGCTACTGCACCGAGGTCGTGGCCAGCATGATCACCGCGATCTGGATCAGCCACCCGATCAGGCAGACCACCACGGCGCGCCACGTGGTGGAATAATCCAGCGCCTGGCGGACCCCGATGATCACCGCCACCAGCATCCAGACCGAGCCCAGCCAGAAGACCGGCGTCCGCATCTCGGGCACCAGGCCGAAGATCCGGATCAACCCCGGCGAACTGGCGAAACCGATGGTCCGCAGCAGCTGGCCGGCGTTGGCCCGAGTCTCCGGTTCGGGAAGGAGATGGGTCCCGACCCAGTAGATCACGACGGCCCAGATCACCCAGGTGACGAGGTGCGCAGCAACGCTGAACGGCGCCGCACTCCATCCCTCCGCCGTCCCCAGGCCCGCAGCCAGACTGGAGAGGAGAACGACCAGGGCCGCCTGCACAGTGGCCGCGCGGTCGTGCTCCACTTCTTCGTACAGCTGCCAGTCCAGCGTGGCGGCCTTGAACATCCGGAAGAAGAAGGTCAACACGATGCCTCGCAATTCCCCGAGGTGCGCTGGAGACACGATATCGAGCGCCGGTGTCAGGGGCAAGTCAAACGCGGCTCGCCGAAGGCCCCGCGCCGCCACGCCCGATACAGGAGCCCCGCGAGAACAGAAGTCACCAGCAGGACGTTGAGCACCGAATCCTCGGGCCCGAATCCCCCGCCCGTCCACCAGGCCGGTCCCTCGACGCTGCTTTGCAAGGGTGCCAGCCGCCGCCACGCTTCCTGCCCCGACAACGGGACGCCCGACACGAAGATGGTGAGGTTCCAGGCCGCATGATGGGCCACCACCACCCACAGGTTGCGCGTGTACACGAAAATGGCCGCCCAGAGCGCGCCCAGCAGCGTCACCGACACCACCGTCATCCAGGACGTCCCGTCGTTGAACAGGTGCAGAGCGCCGAACAGCACCGCTTGAACCGCCAGCGCCCTCACGGTGCCGGCGTGCCGCTCGGTGAGGCGAAACAGGATCCCGCGAAAAACGACCTCTTCGAGGACCACGCCGAGGACGATCGCGCTCATGATGGGAAGAGCCGCCGGGAAGCCACGATACTCGACAGCCAGGTAATGGCCCGTCGCGAACAGCGTCCCGATGGTGATTCCGATCGTCGCCACTCCCGCCAGGGCGCCGGCCGAGATCTGGAGGGGCCGGGGTGCGAACTCAGTGACGGTGCGGTGCTCGTACCACCGGGCCACGGCCCAGTAGGAGGCGAACAACGCCGCCGTCACGCCGATTCTCCGCAGGGCGGTGAGTCCCGCGTCGCCGACGGGAAGGACGCCGGCCAGCAGCGTCATCACACCCCACCGGTACAGGAGGACGGCCGCGCCGACCGCCGACAGGGCCACGGCGATGTCCCTCAGCGCGTGCAGCCAGGCGACACCCCGTCTCGGGATTTCTCCAGCCGGTTTCGCAAACCCCCCAGTCTCTACGGGATTGCAGCGGGCGATGTTCCGGCCGGAGGCGGCGAGGCTGCTTCAGATTTACGTGCGGCGTCCGGAACCGCCGGCGACGGCACGCGCCAGCCAGTAGATTCCCAGCAGGACGAACGGAATGCTCAGCCACTGCCCCATCGTCAACGGCAGCTGCCGGGCGAACGCCGCCTGGGGCAGCTTGACGAACTCCACCAGGAAGCGGAACCCGAACAGACTGATCAGGAAGACCCCGATCAGCGCCCCGGGCGAGCGCAGCCGGCCGCTCCAGCGATAAACTCCCAGCAGGACCACGAACAGGACCGCGTAAAAGACCGCCTCGTACAGCTGAACGGGATGGCGAGGGACGTCGTCGACGCGGGCGAACACGAAGGCCCAGGGCAGATCGGTCGGGGTGCCCAGGATCTCCGAGTTGAACAGGTTGCCCAGCCGCACGAAGACCGCCCCCAGGGCCACCCCGATCCCCACGCGGTCCAGCAGCCAGAGGTAGGGCAGACGGGGCCGATTTCGGGTGAAGAAGTAGAGCGCCACCAGGATGCCGGCAGTGGTGCCGTGGCTGGCGAGGCCGCCCTTCCAGACGGCCAGGACCTCCAGCGGATGCTCGAGATAGTAGGCCGGTTCGTAGAAGAGGCAGTGCGCCAGACGCCCGGCCACGGCCGTGCCGGCCACCGTGTACAGAAAGCCGGTGTCGGCGTCTTGTAGCGACCGCCCCTCGCGCTCGAAGATCCAACGCATCACCAGGAAGCCGAGCAGGAACCCCAGCGCGAACAGCAGTCCGTACCAGCGCAAGGCCAGCGGTCCCAGGCGAAAGATCTCGGGACTGACGTCCCAGTGCACGAGCAAGAGCATTACGACGATCCGATGGGGTCCTGCTTTTCCCCCTGACCCCGGCCCGAGTGTACCGGGTTACCCATGTTTCCGCTTCCTCGTTTTGCTGAGCGTCAATCCCTTGACAGTTGCCGTGGAGGGGGGTACTCTCCGGAAGTAACCACGGACGGTTTGGGGAAAGTTTCGCTTCCAGCGCACAAAGCAGAAGTGTCTTTGAATCGGCTGGCTCAGTCAGGAGAGATGACTGAGCCGAGTGTTTACGTCCATCTCTAACCGCAGTCCGAAGGAGGGACTCAACGCATGAAAAAACTAAACAACCCGACAACGCTCTTGACGATCGTGGCGATGGCGTTTCTCGCCTTCGGCTGCGCGCAGGTCGACTACCCGTGTATCACTGACGAAGGTCAGGCCAATGCGGGGACCGGCAGCGGCAACGACGAGGACACGGGCAACCCCGGGACCGGAGGGTTCATCAACACCAACGGGAAAGCCCACATCGATGAGTTCATTCAGATCGCCGTAATCCTGCCGGACGGGACCACGGTAGAAATGGTCAACTTCCTCGACCAGAAAGCCACAGCGAGCGGCGCGGTCTCTTCCGACCTCTACAACTACGAACACCGGCACACCATACCGTCGCACATCTTCCACGACGACCAGTACTGTAACCCGGATTGGACGGGCTGCTCCGCGGCGACCAACACCGACAACGCCTTCTGCGGAGACGGCAAGGGCGGAATCTCGATCGCGTCCGGACCGTGTTCGGACGGCCTGATGATGTTGTTCGGAGACATCGTCCGTGACAACGAGTGCGGACGGGCGGACCTGGCAGGTCCCCAGGCCAAACTGGGCGGCCTGAGCATCCTGGACGCCATCAGCATGATCTCCAACAACAGCAGCCTGGAGCAGTTCAACGGATCGACCTGGCACGCGATGACGCTGGCACCGTCGGTCACGTTCAATTACGCCAACGGCAACTCCTACGCGATCTCGCTCCCGGCAGCCGGTATTCCGGCTCGCATGCAGCTGGCTGGTGGTTTCCATATTCGCGCGTTAATCGACCTGTCCGACCCGGCGGTCGCGGACACGCTGCATCAGCTGCAGGCCATTGCGGACGCCAATCCCGGCCAGTACTTCAACATCGCCGCCGACCTGTTCGGATACTCGCTCAACCTGAGTGGAGACTTCCGGCTGGTCGACGCCGATCTGGTTCCGGGCTTTTACACGGACAAGGCGACGCGCCTGTACGGCCAGTAAGAATCGCCCGTCCAATCGTTGACACGGGGGGCTTCGGCCCCCCTCCCTTTCAATTCGCCGCCAGGCGTGCGACCGCCTCTTCCGGATCGAGCATGCCGTGTCCGTACCCTGGGTCCGGGCCTTCGGGTCCCAGATCGCGGGCACTCGATGCCAGCGCTTCTTCCAACGCTGTCAGCAGAAGATCGGGCCGCTTCTGATAACAGAGGGCCGCCACGCCGGCAGCGTACCCGGCTGCGAACGAGGTCCCCGCGATCCAGTCGTAGCGGAGTTGTCTCGTGTGGACCGCGGCCGGGAGGGCAGCCGCCGGGGCGACCACAGTCGGGTAGACCCGGCCGCCACAGCTGGCAGGGCCTCTCCCGCTGCCGGGATACGGGCCCGCGTCCCGCTCCAGCCCGCCCACCGCGAACGCCACTGCATCTCCCGGGTACAGTCCCGTGTAGTTGGCCGGAGAGATGTCCGTTGCGGGCGCCGGACCCTCGTTGCCGGCCGCGAAGACGCAGAAGATCTCCGCCGCTCGAAAGGCGTTCACGAAGAGCCGCAGATCGTCGTGGCACTCCCCCGGCTCGAACCCGAACGCCATCAGCAGCACGTCGGGGCGGCCCTCGAAGAGCATCCAGTCGGCCGCCAGGGTGAAAAACCGGGGATGAAACACGCCCCCCGGATTGGCCAGCGCGGCTACCCAGCGGGCCCGGGGCGCCACGCCGATCCGGTAGCCGTCCCGGTTGCGGGCCACCGCGACGCTCAGCACCGCCGTCCCATGCCCCGAGCTGTCCCAGGGCTCGGACCGACCCTCGAATGGGTCGAACCAGCTGTCCTTCTTCCTGCGGTTGGGAGCCAGCTGGGGATGCCCGCCCTCCACCCCGCTGTCCAGAATCCCGATGACCACCCCCTGCCCCCGCACGCCTCTCTTCCAGAGAGCCGGGATCTCCAGCGCGTCCAGCGCCCAGTTCCGGCTCCGGACTTCGCGTGACCAGGCTCGCTGGGCCCAGCGTCCGGCCGGACGCGGGAAATCGCCGGCCAGCGGCCGGCTGCGGTGGCCGTCCCACAACGCCGAAAACTCCCCCGAGCGGGCCAGCCCGGCAATCGCGTCGACCCGGACTTCGAGGATCATACGGTTGACGATACGGACTCCCTGCCAGGACCGCACCCAACCTCGCTCACGCCACTGGACGAGCCGACCCTCCAGCGCATCCTGC